>CAJQSG010000028.1 GCA_905612525.1 uncultured Candidatus Pelagibacter sp.
CAATAGTAATTCCACATTCTTCCATCTTTTTAATCTTATCTTCTGCTCCACCTTTTCCACCTGACACAATGGCCCCAGCATGCCCCATTGTTCTTCCAGGGGGAGCTGTTATTCCTGCTACAAAACCAACTATTGGTTTCTGTATTTTGTGGTTTTTTATAAATTCTGCTGCCTCTTCCTCTGCAGAACCACCAATTTCTCCTATCATAAGAATAGACTCTGTCTCTTCATCATTTAAAAATAAATCTAAGCAGTCAATAAAATTTGTCCCATTTACTGGATCTCCACCAATTCCTATGCAAGTAGATTGTCCTAGTCCATTTTCAGTTGTCTGTGCAACTGCCTCATATGTTAAAGTTCCTGATCTTGAAACAATTCCAACAGAACCTTTTTTGTGAATATTACCCGGCATAATTCCAATTTTGCATTCATCGGGAGTAATTATTCCTGGACAATTTGGTCCAATCAATCTGCTCTTTGAGTTATTTAGTTTTTGTTTAACACGAAGCATATCTTGAATTGGTATGCCTTCAGTGATGCAAACTATAAGTTCAACTGAAGCGTCTATCGCTTCAATTATTGCAGCAGCTGCAAATTTTGCTGGAACATAAATCATTGTTGCATCAGCACCAACTTCCTGTTTTGCTTCTGCTACGGTATTAAAAACTGGACGATCAAGATGTTTTTGACCTCCTTTTTTTGGCGTAACTCCTCCCACAACATTGGTTCCATATTCTATTGCTTGCTTAGAATGAAATTCACCATGTTTTCCTGTAAATCCTTGGCATATAACTTTCGTATTTTTGTTAATTAAAACAGACATATTATTCTATAGCCTCTACTATTTTTTGAGCAGCATCATCTAAATTTTCTGCTGAAATTAATTTTAGTCCTGAATTATCAAGTATCTTTTTTCCCTCTTTAAAATTAGTTCCTGCAAGTCTAACTACCAAAGGAACACTTATATTTATTTCTTTTGCAGCATCTACAACTCCTTGTGCAAGGACATCACATCTCATTATTCCACCAAAGATATTTATTAGAATACCTTTAACATTTTTATCTGAAAGAATTATTTTAAGAGCTGCAGAGACTTTTTCTTTCGAAGCTCCACCACCAACATCTAAAAAGTTTGCAGGTTCTTTTCCATATAGTTTGATTATATCCATTGTAGCCATTGCTAAGCCAGCTCCATTAACCATACATCCAATACTCCCATCCAGTTTGATGTAAGCAAGATCATGCTTACTTGCTTCGATTTCGGTAGGATCCTCTTCATTTAAATCTCTCAATTCAATAATTTCAGGATGTTTAAATAGAGCGTTTGAGTCAAAATTAACTTTTGCATCTAAACAAATTATTTTTTTTTCTTTAGTTAAAATTAAGGGATTAACTTCAACCATATTAGCATCAGTCCCAATAAACATATTGTATACCGATTTAATTAGCAGTATTGCTTGCTTTTTTGCATCATCAGTTAAATTATAAATTTTAATTATTTTTTCACAATCTTCGTTTGATATTTCATCTGCTATGTCAATTTTTGTTGTTATAATTTTTTCCGGTGTATTATTTGCTACTTCTTCAATATCCATTCCACCTTGATCGCTTGATATGAACGCAATTTTTGAGCTAGCTCTATCTACCAAACAAGATAAATAAAATTCTTTATCAATGTTTGACGATTCTTCAACATATAACCTTTTTACCTCTCTACCTTCGGGTCCAGTTTGGTGTGTTATAAGCGTTTTTCCTAACAATATTTTAGCTGCACTAGTTAATTCCTCTATGGTATTTAAAATTTTAACACCACCGGCTTTACCTCTTCCACCAGCATGAATTTGTGCTTTTAATACAAACTTTTCTGTTTTTAACAATTTTGCTTTTTCAATTAATTCATCAACTGTAAAAGCAAAAACCCCTTCTGGTACAACCGCTCCATACTTTTTTAGTATTTTTTTTGCTTGATGTTCGTGAATATTCATTCTTATTTAGATAGATCTGGATCTATTTTTGATGCTGCTTCCCACAAAGCTTTAACTGCATCAATAGAATGTATAAATTCTTTTTTTTCTTTTTCATCTAAATCAATTTTTTCAATTTTTTCAACACCATCTTTTCCAATGATTACTGGTACTCCAGC
>CAJQSG010000029.1 GCA_905612525.1 uncultured Candidatus Pelagibacter sp.
GAAATAACAGCTTACATTCAAGTTCAAGACCTAACAAACAAAGATAATGATGAAGTTTTTATATTTAATGGATGGACATTTTTATCTAGTCCAACCATAAATCCTTTTGATCATCCGGTTTATGACATTTGGCTTACTAAATGTTATTAAATAACTTTTTCGTTGTCTAACCAACCCACATTAAAATCTGAATCAATAAATTTTTTATGGTTAAGTAAAACCTTATGAAGAGGTATTGTTGTTGTAATGCCGTCAATGACAAACTCATCTAGAGATCTATTCATTCTTTGAATGGCCTCAGTTCTATTTCGCCCTTGAGTAATAACCTTACAAATTAAACTGTCATAATATGGGGTAACTTTATAACCCTGAAAAATTGCCCCATCTACTCTTGTTCTAAAACCAGAGGGTTGATGGCACATACCTATAGTACCTGGTGATGGTTGAAAGTTTTTACTCGCATCTTCTGCGTTTATTCTACATTCAATAGCGTGTCCTCTTGGGTTAATATCACTTTGTTTTAAAGCAGTATTTCCAGTGTAAGCTATCCAAATTTGTTCTTTAATTATATCAATACCAGTAACCATTTCTGTAACCGGATGCTCAACTTGGACCCGAGTATTCATTTCTAAAAAATAAAACTTTCCATCTTCATAAATAAATTCAACCGTACCAGCGCCTTCATAACCAATTTTACTTACCATATTTACAGTTTTTTGAAAAAGATCCTCTCTAATTTCGTTAGTTAAAACTGGACTTGGAGTTTCTTCTATTAATTTTTGGTGTCTTCTCTGCACAGAGCAATCTCTCTCGTGCAAATGAATAGTTCTATTTTTACCAGATAATACCTGAACCTCTATATGTCTTGGATTTTGAAAAAATTTTTCAATATAAACCTCATCATTACCGAAATATTTTTGAGCTTCAGATTTAGCTGTTGAAAACAATATTTCAAACTCCTCTTCTTTATGAACTATTTTCATTCCTTTACCACCACCACCACCAGAAGCTTTAATTAAAACAGGAAATCCTATTTTTTTACAAAGTTCTTTGGCTGCTTTTATATTTGTTACACCACCCTCTGAACCTTCGATAATAGGTAAGCCATGCTCTTCAGCAATTTTTTTTGCTTGAATTTTATCCCCCATCATTTCTATAAGTTTTGAGGAAGCACCAATAAATTTAATATTATTTTCCTCTAAAACTCTAGCAAAGTTTGCATTTTCAGATAAAAAACCATATCCAGGATGAACAGCCTCTGCTTTTGTAAGTTCAATTGCTGACATCAAAGCGGGTATATTTAAATAACTATTTGCTGGTTGATGAGAGCCAATACAAATACTTTCATCAGCAAGTCTAACATGCATACTGTCTCTATCTACATCAGAGTGAACGGCAACAGTTGCTATTCCCCATTCCTTACATGCTCGTATCACTCTAACTGCAATTTCTCCACGGTTTGCAATTAGAATTTTTTTAAACATTATTCAACAATAATAATAGTTTGACCAAACTCAACAGGTTGGCCATCTTCTACACAAATTTCTTTTATAATTCCATCAGTAGTACATGGGACATGATTCATAGTTTTCATGGCCTCGACTATCATAACTGTTTCACCTTTTTTAATTTTTTTACCAACCTCTGCAAATTTTTTAGCACCAGGTTCTGCTGCAAGATAGGCAGTACCTATGATAGGAGATTTAACTTCAGTTCCAGATATTGCTTTAGGTTTCGTTTCAGAGGATACCGAAGTAGATGCTGCAACACCTACTGTTTCGCTAGAATTTGGCACAACCCATTTAGATACTTTGATTTTAGTATCTTTATCTGTGTATTCAATTTCAGTTAAATTGAACTCATTTAAGTAGTCAGTTAATTCTTTAATAATATTTTTATCTATTTTCATATTTTTAACATGTTTTGCATTGCAATTATGGCTAAAATATAACCATTACCACCTAAACCAAAAATGCCACCAGTAGCAATATCACTGATTAAAGATTTTTGCCTAAATTCTTCTCTTTTATATATATTTGATATGTGAATTTCAATAATTGGTTTTTTATAAATATCTAAAGCATCTCTAATAGCAACAGATGTGTGGGTGAAACCAGCAGCATTAATAATTATACCATCAAATTTACTTTTAGCTTCTTGTATAGTTGTAACTATTTCACCTTCTATATTTGATTGAGAGAACTCTAAACTAATATTCAATTCTTTAGCTTTATTTATGCAATTACTTTTAAGTTGTTCAAAAGTTATTAGCCCATATTGTGATTGTTCTCTTTCACCTAAT
>CAJQSG010000030.1 GCA_905612525.1 uncultured Candidatus Pelagibacter sp.
ATAAATCATTTGGCTTTTTAACCACAATTTTATCTTTATAAAAATTTGATAATACTTTTTTTACCAAAAGACAGTTTATTTTTGTCAAATTATTCAATGATAATTGAACCATGTTAACTTGGAAAAAAATACTAACAAATAAATTTCCCTTGAATGAGGTCCACTTTTTTCCATATTGACCTCTTCCTCTTATCTGTTTCTCGGCGATTACAATTCCTGATTTATTATTAGTATTTTTAATTATCTGAAATGCTCTATCGTTTGTACTATTTATGATTTTAAAATTAAACTTTTTTAACTTCATTAAATTATATTAATACTAGATACAATTTCCACCAGTTTACTGGGAAAGATAAAGTACAGAAGAATTAACAACGTCGAAAAAGTTAATGATATTTTCAACCAAATGCTATGGTCTGTGTCATATTTTTCTCTTTCTTCATCAAAATAAATAACCTTAATTATCCTTAAATAATAAAAGGCAGCTATCACAGTTGATAATAAACCAACAATTGCAAGAAAATACATTGATTGCTCAATTACAGACTTAAACACATAAAATTTAGCAAAAAAACCGGCTAATGGTGGAATACCAGCCAATGAAAAAAGTATAACAAGTAATGACAAGGATAAAACTGGATGGTTTTTTGACAGTCCAGATAAATCATCAATAGTTTCAAAATACTGATTTTTTCTTTTCATCATAAATAAACAGCTAAATAAACCAAGATTCATTACTATGTAGATAGAAATATAAACTATAGATGATTGAATACCTTCGTTAGTTCCAACAGAAAGTCCAGCTAAAGCGTAACCAATATGACTAATAGAGCTATACGCAACTAACCTTTTTAAATTATTTTGTCCAATCGCTGCAACAGCACCAAATATCATTGAAGCAATTGCTAAAAAAATTATGATAGGTTGCCATTGATCAATCATATTAAAAAATGGAACATACAAGAATCTAATAAAGACAGTTAAAGCCGCAACCTTAGGAACTATGGCAAAAAATAGTGTTACAGATGTAGGAGATCCTTCATAAACATCTGGTGCCCACATATGAAATGGTACAGCTGATATTTTAAATGCTAATCCAACTAAGATAAAAACTATTCCAAATGTTAGTCCATAATGTGTTGAATCCATTGAATTACCAATAATATTAAAATTAGTTGATCTAGAAAATCCATAGATTAGAGAACAGCCATAAAGTAATAAACCAGAAGAAAGTGCACTTAATACAAAATACTTGAGACCTGACTCAGATGATTTTAATTGATCTCTATTAAATGATGCTAACACATACAAGGCTAATGATTGTAATTCAAGTCCAATATAAAAAACCATAAGATCATTAGAGCTAATCATAACCATCATTCCTAAAATTGAACAAAGGATCAAGATTGGATATTCTATTAAGAAAATCTTAGATATTTTTAAATATTTTGTTGAAATTGATAAAACAAAAGCTCCTCCTAAAATTGTAAGAATTTTCATTAAAGATGAGAGGTTGTCGATTACATAACTATTACCAAATAAAGTTATAGCACTATCAAAAGGATTATTTAATATTAAAATTCCAGTAATTAGTAAAAGTCCTATTGAAAGATTATGAATTAAACTTGAGCTATTTTTTTTAAAAACACCCAAAATCAATAAAAACATTATTGATAAAGAGATAAAAATCTCAGGAGAAATAAAATTCAAATTATTCATTACTTTAGCACCTCAAGACCAAACATGTTTAGGTTAAAATTATACATTTCAATTAAGTCATATACCGATACTTCAATTGTATTAATAAGAGGTTCTGGGTAAAAACCAAAGAATAATACTGGTAAAGCTAAACTCCACAAAATAAATTTTTCTGAATTATCTAAATCAGGTATTTTTAAAAGATCTTTGTTTGTTAAATTTCCAAAAACTACCCTTCTATATAACCATAACATATAGGCAGCCCCAAAAATCACACCAAAACTAGCAATTACTGCTACTAAAAAATTATCTTTGAATGCACCCATTAAAATCAAAAATTCACCTATGAAGCCACTAGTACCAGGCAGTCCTAATGCAGCTAAAGTAAATAACATAAATAAAATTGAATATTTAGGCATAACAGAAACTAAACCACCATAAGTTTTAATTAATCTTGAATGTATACGATCATAAACTACACCCACACATAAAAATAATGCAGCTGAAACAAGCCCATGACTAATCATTTGGATTATACTTCCTTCAATACCTTGCTGTGTAATTGTAAAAATTCCTAAAGTTACAAACCCCATATGAGCCACGGAGGAATATGCTATCAATTTTTTCATATCTTCTTGCATTAAGGCGACAAGAGATGCGTAAATTATTGCTATTAAGCTTAAAGAATAAACCAAAGGGGTAAATATTTCAGAGGCTACAGGAAACAAGCCTAATGAAAATCTGATAAAACCATACCCAGCCATTTTTAAAAGAATAGCAGCCAGTAAAACAGATCCGGCTGTTGGAGCTTCTACATGTGCGTCAGGTAACCAGGTATGGACTGGCCACATAGGTGTTTTAACGGCAAAAGAGCTGAAAAAAGCAAGCCATAATAAGTTTTGATATTTTATATCTATGCCTAATTCATAAAGTTGTACTATATCGGTTGTGCCAGCAATCCAATAAATTGAAATTATTGCAACTAACATCAAAACAGACCCAAGCAAAGTGTATAAAAAAAATTTAAAGGCAGAATAAACTCTTCTTTCACCTCCCCAAATTCCAATAATTAAAAACATAGGAATTAATCCCGCCTCAAAAAATAAATAAAATACAACTAGGTCAAGTGAACAAAAAACACCAATCATTAAACTCTCCATTATCAAAATAGCAATAAGAAAATCTCTTAATCTTACTTTAATTGTGTTGTTAACTGATATTATGCACAATGGAGTAATAAACGTTATTAGAATTATGAATAAAATTGAAATTCCATCTATACCCACTTTATAATTAACAAAACCTTTTAACCACTCTCTATTTTCAACAAATTGAAAGTTTGATGTGGACGAATCAAATAAATACCATAAGTAAATTGAGATTAGAAAATTAACAAAAGAGGTAAACAGAGCAACATATTTTCCTGTATTTGAATTTTTATCTTTTGAAAATAGTAAAAATACAGCCCCAATAGTTGGTAAAAGAATTAAAGATGATAAAATTGGAAAATTCATTAGTGTAAAATTAAAAATGTTAATAATGCAGAAAGGCCTATTAATATCATAAAGGCGTAATGATAAATAAACCCACTTTGAAATTTGCTAGCTCTTAATGATAAATTTTTAATTAGTAAAGAAAGACCATCCGGTCCAAACTTATCTATGATTTTTATATCAATTGTTTTCCAAAAGAATAGTCCAATTTTTTTTGAAGATTGGATAAATAGGAAGTCGTATAATTCATCAAAATACCATTTATTAACTAAAAAATTATATAAAGGTTTATTAAATTGAACAAATTGATTTGGTAATTCTTTATTTTTTACAAATAAATAATAAGCGATTGGAATAGATAAGAGAACAAGTATGGGCGTAATCAAAACAATCCATAACGGTGGGTGATCTGTGCTTAATGGGTTTAGAAATTTAATAGACTCTCCCCAAAAGTGATTTTCTCCTCCATGACCAATAAATAAATCTTTAAATAAAAAACCTGAAAAAAGTGCTCCGATTGCTAGTACAATTAAAGGTATAAGCATAACTAATGGGGACTCATGTATTTCTTCTATTTTTAACTTTTGATTATTATAAGTACCATTAAATGTTTTAAAAATTAGTCTCCAAGAATATACTGAAGTAAGTAAGGCTGTTAAAATACCAACACCAGCAGCATAATAACCTACTGTATTACCTCTAAGATAAGCAAATTCTATAATTGCGTCTTTTGAGTAGAAGCCAGAAAGAAAGGGAAAGCCTGTAAGAGCAAGTGTCCCAATAATCATTAAAATCCAAGTGTAAGGTAACTTTTTATACACAGCTCCCATTTGATTAATATCTTGTTCATTCTTAAATGAGTGGATTACAGATCCCGATCCTAAGAAAAGTAATGCCTTGAAAAATGCATGAGTAAACAAATGAAACATTGCAACATTATAGGCACCAACACCAGCTGCAAAAAACATATAACCTAATTGACTACATGTTGAATAAGCAATTATCTTTTTAATATCTGTTTGGACTAAAGCTACGGTTGCAGCAAAAAAAGCAGTTGTCATTCCAACTACTGTAATAATATTTAGGGTTAAAGGAGAGTATTCAAAAATTGGAGAGCATCTAACAATCAAAAAAACTCCTGCTGTGACCATTGTGGCAGCATGTATTAGCGCAGATACAGGTGTAGGACCTTCCATAGCATCTGGTAGCCATGTGTGTAAAAAAATTTGCGCTGATTTACCCATAGCTCCAATAAATAAAAGGATGCAAATTAAATCAATGGACTTGATGCGTATTCCTAAAAATAATAATTCTTTGTCAACAATTTGTGGAATTTGTTGAAACACCTCAGAGTAATTAACAGTACCAAATAAATAAAAAATTAAAAATATTCCTAAAGCAAATCCAAAATCACCCACTCTATTTACTACAAAAGCTTTTATAGCGGCTGCATTTGCTGTATCTTTTTTATACCAAAAGCCAATTAAAAAATAAGAACAAAGACCCACACCTTCCCAACCAAAAAATAATTGAAGAAAATTATCAGATGTAACCAACGTTAACATTGCGAATGTAAAAAGAGAAAGGTATGCCATAAACCTAGGTTTATGTGGATCGTGAGACATATAACCAATTGAATAAATATGAACTAATGAAGAAACTAGAGTTACAACAACGAGCATTACCGAAGATAACGCATCCACTTTAATAGACCAATTTACATCAAGTGTTCCTGAATTAATCCAAGTAGCAATAACCACATTGTTTTCATATCCGTTAACAATAACTTGATAAAATAAAGTTAAAGATAATAATGCTGAAATCGAAACAAATAAACTAGTTATTATCTCTGAATTTCTGTCACCTATAAATTTACCAAAAAAACCAGATGTAATAGATGCTAGTAAGGGAAGAAATAATAATGCAAATTCCATATTATCCCTTCAAACTATTTATCTCTTCAACTCTAATTGTTGATGAGTTTCGATAATAAACTACTATTATGGCTAAACCTATGGCGGCCTCTGCAGCAGCTACAGTTAGTATAAAGAGAGTAAAAATTTGTCCAGTTATATCATTCAAGAAAATAGAGAAAGCTACCAAATTAATATTCACTGCTAATAGAATAAGTTCGATACTCATTAATATTACTATGATATTTTTTCTATTTAAAAATATACCTACTATACCAATGGTAAATATTATCGCTCCTAAAGTAAGGTAGTGACCCAAACCTATATCAATCATCAGATTTAACTCCTTGATTACTTGGAATATCTATCAACTCAACACCATCAGATCTTTCTCTAGATATTTGACTAAAATAACTTTGTCTTTTAACACCAGATCTCTGCCTAAAAGTAAGAACAATAGCTCCTACCATTGCAACTAATAAAATCATTCCACTTAATTGAAAGATGTGAATGTAGTCAGTATATAAAACATACCCAATAGCATGGGTATTACTAATGTTATTATCTATATTTAACGACATAGATGAAACAAGATCTGGCTTGTATTTCCACCCTCCAATAACAATAATTAATTCAAAAAATATAATAGTACTAATAATTAATCCAACAGGAATATGTTTTGAGTTCTCTTTTGCACTAAACCATTGGTTTTTTTGTTGAGCAACATTAAGCATCATCACAACAAATAAGAATAGTACCGCTACTGCTCCAACGTAAATAATTAACATTATCATACCAAGAAATTCAGCACCTATCATGATAAATAAGCAAGAAATACTAATGAAATCTAAAATTAAAAAAAAAACAGAATGAACAGTGTTTTTAGAAACTGTAACCATAATTGCAGAAATAATTGCTATTAATGAAAAGATATAAAAAAAAATTGCGTGTGCTAACATAATGCTTATCTGTAAGGTTTGTCTGCCTTAATATTGGCGGCTAAGATATTTTCCCATCTATCTCCATTGTCTAAAAGTTTTTCCTTATTATAATAAAGTTCTTCTCTAGTTTCTGTTGAAAATTCAAAGTTAGGACCTTGAACAATAGCATCTACGGGGCAAGATTCCTCACAAAGACCACAGTAAATACACTTCATCATATCAATATCATATCGAGTAGTTTTTCGACTTCCATCTGCTCTTTCGGAAGATTCAATTGTAATTGCTTGAGCTGGGCATACAGCTTCACATAACTTACAAGCAATACATCTTTCTTCACCATCAGGGTATCTTCTTAAAGCGTGTTCGCCTCTAAATCTTGGGCTAATTTTTCCTTTTTCAAAAGGATAATTTATTGTTTTTTTAGGTTTAAAAAGTTCTCTTAATGCAATAGTAAGACCTCCTAAAAAATCTAACATAAAAATTGTTTTAAATATTCTTGAAATTTTCATAATTAATTAGTTGGTAGTAGGTTAAAATAAAATAAGTAACTTGATGTGAGAACCACCCACGTCAAAGCTAAAGGTAGAAAAATTTTCCAACCAAGTCTCATCAGCTGATCATATCTATATCTTGGTACAGTAGCTTTTACCAATGCAAATAGTATAAAAAGAAATAAAATTTTTAAGATCAACCAGATGGCGCCCGGAATTAAAGTGAATGGATAAATTTCAATTGGTGACAACCATCCACCTAAAAAAAGAATTGATCCCATTGCACACATAAGAAGAATATTTGCATACTCTCCTAACCAAAACATTGCATACATCATTCCAGAGTATTCAGTTTGATAACCCGCAACAAGTTCTGCTTCTGCCTCTGGTAAATCAAATGGTGGTCGGTTTGTTTCTGCCAAAGCTGAAATAAAGAAGATTACAAACATTGGAAATAATGGGATTATAAACCATAAGTTTGTTTGGGCCATAACTATATCGTTTAAGTTTAACGAACCTACACAAAGTAAAACATTAATTATAATAACACCAATTGAAACCTCATAAGATACCATTTGGGCTGCTGATCGGATTGCACCAAGAAAAGGATACTTTGAATTTGAAGCCCAACCACCCATAATAATTCCATAAACACCCAAAGATGAAACTGCAAATAAGTAAAGAATACCAACATTGATATCTGCTAGTACTTGAGTTTCGCTAAAAGGAATAACCGCCCAGGAGATTAACGCCAAAGTCATCGTAACAATTGGTGCTAATATAAATATAATTTTATTGGAGCTTGATGGAATAATAACTTCCTTAAACATATACTTTAGTGCATCAGCTAATGATTGAAGCAAACCAAAAGGTCCAACAACATTAGGTCCCTGTCTTTTTTGAACAAAGGCCCATATACGACGATCAAGCCAAACAACCATTGCAACTGAAACAAGAACTGGAACTAATAAAAATAAAATTTTATACGTCTCTGAAAAAATTATACTTAAATAATCCATTTTATTAACCTTCTGTGCCCGTTAATTTTAAATTTGTCTTAGCACTTTTACATTCAAACATGGTTTTCGAAGCTCTTGCTATGGCATTTGAATAATAATAATCTTCATTATTAACTTTTAAAATCTCTTGTTTAAATTCTAAATTTTCAACATTTAAGGGTTTAATAGATTTACTTTTTTTAATATGTAAATTAATTTGATTAAGCAAACTGCTATCTAACTCATCTTTGTCATTAAATAATTTTCTATGATTCATTGCTTCTGCTAATTCATTAATTATTAACCAGTCTTCCTTGGCTTCTTCTGGTGGATAAGAGGCTTTATAAGCTTTTTGCATTTTACCCTCTAGGTTCGTAAAATAACCATTTTGTTCTGTGTATGCGGCGCCCGGAAGTATAATATCTGCAATCTCAGCTCCTTTATCTCCGTGGCTTCCTTGATAAATTATAAATTCATCTTTTTTTTTAAATTTAAGATTATCTACTCCCAATAAATAAACAATTTCAAACATATGATTTTCTAAATCTTTTAGTACCTCGTTTGAGCCATCTACTGTTTTATACAATCCTAAATCAAAGCTACCAACGGTAGATGCATTTTCTGAAATTGTATTTAAAGAATTCCATTCTTCTGATATTTTTTTATTTTTTCTTAAAAAAGATTTAACAGATTCAACAATGTATTTTGCAGATTTAGTTTTTAGAGATGACTGACCAAAGATAATCAAAGGTTTTTTGGCCTCTTTTATTAAGTTCGATATTTTATGATTATCTTCTGTAATTTTTTTAATATTTTCAATATCACCATCTAAAAACTCGTATGGATAAGTCAGATCACCAATATCATTTAAAGAAATTATTTTTGTTTTATTTTGTAAGTATGCTTTTCTAATACGTGCATTTAAAATTGTTGCTTCATACCTGGGATTGCTTCCTATAAGTAAAATAAAATCCGCTTCTTCTATTCCGTTGATTGTTGAATTGAATAAGTAATTTTCTCTATTTTGAGGGTTTAGATATGTATGATCACTTCTTGATTCAACATTATAGGAACCTAGTGTTTTATTGAAAAACTCTTTAAATATATAAAGTGTCTCCATATTAACTAAATCACCAGACATTCCACATATTTTATCTTTGTTAGCATTTTTAAATTTGGACTTAATTATATTAAAAACTTCAATCCATGATGCTTTCTCAAATTTACCATTATATTTTATATAAGGCGTATCTAGACGTTGATTTAACAAGCCATCACAAGCATATCTTGTTTTATCTGAAATCCATTCTTCATTAATATCTTCATTTATTCTTGGTAAAATTCTTTTTACCTCCCAGCCATATGTATCGATTCTTATATTACTGCCGATGGCATCCATTACATCTATAGATTCTGTTTTTTTTAGCTCCCAGGGTCGAGCCTCAAATACATAGGGTTTAGATGTTAAAGCACCAACGGGACATAAATCTACAACATTAGCTGATAATTCTGATTGCATGGATTGCTCAAGATATGTTGTAATTTCCATATCTTCACCTCTGCCTATTGCTCCAATCTCTGTTACACCAGCAACCTCTGTAGCAAATCTAACACATCTCGTACAATGTATGCATCTAGTCATTTGTGTTTTGATTAAAGGTCCCATATTTTTTTCAGAGACTGCTCTTTTATTTTCTTTGTATCTAGACTTATCAACACCATAGAACATGGATTGATCTTGCAAATCACATTCACCACCTTGATCACAAACAGGACAGTCTAATGGGTGGTTAGCCAACAAAAATTCCATGACTCCTTTTCTTGCTTTTTCAACAAACTCAGTATTTGTTTTAATATTCATTCCTTCTGCCGCTGGCATGGCACATGAGGCTACAGGTTTGGGAGATTTTTCTAATTCTACTAAACACATTCTGCAATTTCCTGCTATTGATAATTTTTCATGATAACAAAATCTTGGGATTTCAACTCCAGCTTTTTCACAAGCTTGAAGTACAGTTAGCCCCTCTTCAACTTCTATATCAATTTCATTTACTTTTAATTTAAGCATTTTTTTTATCCAATAAGTGTTGATCTATTAAATAGGGAATATTTTTTTCTTTTTTTATAGTTGGGTTAAGATCGTTTCTATCCTCAATCTCTTTTTTAAAATGTCTTAATAATCCTTGTACAGGCCATGAAGAACCCTCACCAAAAGCACAAATAGTGTGTCCCGCAATTTGATTTGTTACGTCTCCCAACATATCAACTTCATCTCTTGATGCTTCACCTTTAGCCATTCTTTCAAGCATTCTCCACATCCACCCTGTACCTTCTCTGCAAGGTGTACATTGACCACAACTTTCATGTTTATAAAATCTAGCAATTCTTGCCATGCATTTAATTATGTCTTGATCTTTATTAATAACAACTATACCTGCAGTTCCTAATCCACTTTTTTCTGCCATTAATGAATCAAAATCCATTGTTAATGTCTCACAAGTTTTTTGTGGTATTAACGGCATTGATGAACCACCAGGTATAACTGCTTGTAAATTATCCCACCCACCAATTACACCACCAGCATGAACTTCAATTAACTCTTTAAGTGATATACTCATTTCTTCTTCAACGTTACATGGGTTATTAACATTACCAGATATACAAAATATTTTTGTACCAGTATTTTTTGCTTTACCCAAAGAAGCAAACCATTTTCCTCCTCTTCTTAATATAGTTGGGACAACCGCTATAGTTTCAACATTATTGATTATAGTCGGACATCCATAAAGACCAATTAAAGCTGGGAAAGGTGGTTTTAACCTCGGTAGACCTTTTTTACCTTCTATACTTTCAAGCAAAGCTGTCTCTTCACCACATATATAAGCACCCGCTCCGTAATGAATATAGATGTCTAAATCCCAACCACTCTCTAATGCATTTTTTCCTATCAAATTTTTTTCATAGGCTTCATCAATTGCTGCTTGAAGTTTTTTTCCATCTATAAAATATTCTCCTCTTATATAAATATAACAAACATGAGCTTGTACTGCGTATGCGGCAATCAAACATCCTTCGATTAATTTATGAGGCTCAAATCTTAAAATATCTCTGTCTTTACAGGTGCCTGGTTCTGATTCATCTGCATTTATCACTAGATAATGTGGCCTAGAACCTAATTCTTTTGGTGCAAAAGACCATTTTAAACCAGTTGGAAATCCAGCCCCTCCTCTTCCTCTAAGTTCTGAGGCTTTAACTTCATTTATTATCCAATCTCTGCCTTTTTCAATTAATTCTTTAGTATTCGTCCAGTCACCTCTTTTTTTTGAAGACTCAACGTCTGAACCATTATCGTTATATAAATTCTGAAATATTCTATCTTTATCTTTAAGCATTTTTTAAATCCATAAGTGTTTTTCTATTGTTCTCAGGTTCATTGTTTATACGACCTCTATATGATCCTGGCTTAGGTGTTTCACCACTTAAGATTATATCTAAAATTTTTAATGTTTTACCTTTATTTAAATCTTCATAATATTCATCATTTATCTGCATCATAGGTGCGTTAACACATGCACCTAAGCACTCTACTTCCATCCAAGAGCAACTTAAATCTTTTGATAATTTATTTTCATTTTCAGAAATTTTTTCTTTACAAGCTTCAACAAGTTTATGTGCGCCTCTAATCATGCATGGTGTAGTTGTACAAACTTGTATAAAATATTTACCCACAGGAGCAAGATTATACATTGTATAAAATGTTGCTACTTCGTAAACCTTTATATAGGGCATGTCTAAGAACTTACCTATATATTTCATTGCAGCTAATGGAATCCAGTTACTGTTTTGTTTTTGTGCGATATAAAGTAAAGCCATTACAGCGCTTTCTTTTTTATCTTTAGGATATTTTTCAGCAATTGATTTAGCTGCTTCTAATGAAGCTGAATTAAATTCGAAATTCTCAGGCTGTTCTTTTGAAGGTCTTCTTATACTCATTATCTATCCACCTCTCCAAAAACAATATCTAGCGATCCTAATACAGCAGGTACGTCAGCAAGCATGTGGCCTTTAATTAAATAATCCATTGCTGCTAAATGAGAAAACCCTGGGGCTCTAATTTTGCACTTATACGGTTTGCTAGAACCATCTGATATTAAATAAACACCAAACTCACCTTTTGGAGCCTCTACAGCTGTATAAATTTCATCTTTATCAACTCGGTAACCTTCCGTAAATAGTTTGAAATGATGAATTAAAGCTTCCATAGATTGATTAAGATCTTTTTTTGGTGGTGGACTAATCTTTCCATCGGTTGATTTAATTGGTCCTTTAGTCATTTTAGCAAGACATTGTTTGATTATAGAAACACTCTCTTTCATTTCATCTATTCTACATAAATATCTATCATAACAATCTCCATTTTTTCCAACAGGTATCTTAAACTCTAGTTGTTCATAACATTCATAAGGTTGTGATTTTCTTAAATCCCAAGGAACACCTGACCCTCTAATCATAACACCACTAAAAGAATAATCTAAAGCATCTTCTTTAGTCACAATTCCAATATCAACATTTCTTTGTTTAAATATTCTGTTGTCTGTTAATAAAGTTTCAAGATCATCAATTATTTTTGGAAATGACATGCAAAACTTACTTATATCCTCCTCTAGTCCTGTAGGTAAATCCTGATGAACACCTCCAGCTCTAAAATAATTAGCATGCAGTCTTGAACCTGAGGCTCTCTCATAAAAAGTCATTAAAGTTTCACGTTCTTCAAAACCCCATAACGACGGTGTTAATGCACCAACGTCTAGTGCTTGAGTTGTTACATTTAATATATGACTTAAAATTCTTCCAATCTCACAGAACATAACTCTTATAAATTGAGCTCTTACTGGCACATCAATCTTTAATATTTTTTCAATAGCCAAGGCAAAAGCATGCTCTTGATTCATTGGTGCAACATAATCAAGTCTGTCAAAATATGGCACTGCTTGCATATAAGTTTTATTTTCTATTAGTTTTTCAGTACCACGATGCAACAATCCGATGTGAGGATCTGCTTTTTCAACAATCTCACCATCTAATTCTAAAATTAATCTTAGTACACCATGAGCAGCTGGGTGCTGAGGTCCAAAATTAAGATTTAATGTTTTAGTTTTTTTTGTCATTTTCTTGATCTGTTTGTTCTTTAATATATTTTGTTCCTTCCCAGGGGCTTTCGTAATCAAAATTTCTATAGTTTTGTTCTAACTTAACAGGCTCTTTAATTACTTTTTTTTGTTCTTCACTATACCTAACTTCCGTATGTCCAGTTAAAGGGAAGTCTTTTCTTAACGGATGACCCTCAAAACCATAATCTGTAAGTATTCTTCTTAAATCTGGATGATCTTTAAATTTAACACCATACATATCAAAGACTTCACGTTCCATCCAATTAGCGGCTGGGTATATGGTGGTTAATGAAGGGATCATTTCATTTTCACTTATAAAATAACTTAATATTATTCGTTGGTTAAATTCGTGACTTAGAAATAAATAAACAACTTTAAACCGTTGAGTGTTTTCTGGGTAATCTACAACAGTAATATCAATTAATTGTCGAAATTTTGTATTTTTATTACTCTTAATAAACAATGTGACATCAATCAAATCTTTACTATCGATATTAATATAAAGTTGCTCATGTCTAATATTAGATTTTTTAATTTTAGTTGTAAGCTCTGAGTTAATTTTTTTTTCAAGATCTGTTAAGTTAATCATAATAATTATCTGTCAAAAGATCCTTTATTTCTAATTTTTTTTTGAAGTTGCATAATACCATAAAGTAATGCTTCAGCTGATGGCGGACAACCAGGAACATAAATATCAACTGGGACAATTTTATCACAACCACGAACAACAGAATAAGAGTAATGATAATAACCACCACCATTGGCACAACTACCCATAGATATAACATATCTTGGTTCTGGCATTTGATCATAAACTTTTCTTAAAGCTGGTGCCATTTTATTTGTTAATGTACCAGCAACAATCATAACATCAGACTGTCTAGGCGAACCACGAGGCGCTGCTCCAAATCTTTCTAGATCATACCTTGGCATTGCAGTTTGCATCATCTCAACAGCACAACAAGCTAAGCCAAAAGTCATCCAATGCAGTGACCCAGCTCTTGACCAATTAATAAGATTGTCAAGTGAAGTTGTTATAAAGCCATTTTTACTAAAGTCTTCTGAAAGTTTTTTAAATTCTTCTGGGATCTGATTATTTTTATTTTCTAAATTCATATTTAAATTTTTATTCCCAATCTAGAGCACCTTTTCTCCACTCATAAATAAAACCAATCGTAAGTATAAATAAAAAAATCATCATTGAAGAAAAACCTAATAAGCCTATGTTTCCTAAAGAGATTGCCCAAGGAAATAGAAATGCTATCTCTAAGTCAAAAATTATAAAAAGAATCGCTACTAAATAAAATCTAACATCAAATTCCATTCTTGAATCTTCAAAAGGTTCAAAACCACATTCGTAAGCTGATAATTTTTCAGGATCTGGGTGTTTAGGTGAAAGAATAAAATTAATTACCACAAATGCACAGCTTAAACCCAGTGCGATTATTAAAAATAATATTATTGGAAGATAATCTTTTAAAAACACTGAAAGCATAAATCTATATAACACCTTTTTCAATATGTTGAAGAGAGCAAAAAGGGTAATTTAATGAATATTAACAGCCATAAATTACGAAAAGTGGCGGGAGTGAAGGGACTCGAACCCTCGACCTATCGCGTGACAGGCGATCGCTCTAACCAACTGAGCTACACCCCCACTTTAGTCTTTGGTGGGCAGTAAAGGACTCGAACCTTTGACCCCCTCGGTGTAAACGAGATGCTCTACCAACTGAGCTAACCGCCCAAAACCAAATAACGGACTATTTATAACAACTAAATTAGGAATGCAAACTTAAAAAGAAGGCCTGAGAGGTCTATTAGTGAACAATCGCTTTATCCGTTATCCGTTGCATGAAATATTTGATCATGTATAGATTGTTAGGTAGGTAACTATTGTTATTGAATGCTAGCTTGTGATTTATCGTCTGATTTAGAAATTTTTTCAACTTCTACCCATTCGACTCTTTTTAATTCTTTAGTCAGAGCTATCTTCAAGACTTCGTCCGCATGCTCTACAGGTGTAATTTTTATGTCATCCGTAATCTTTTTAGGCATATCAACTAAATCTTTTTCGTTTTCCTTCGGTATAATAACCTGTTTGATCCCAGCTCTATGAGCTGCTAATAATTTCTCCTTTAAACCTCCAATCGGCAAAACTTGGCCAGTAAGTGTGACTTCTCCAGTCATTGCAACATCTCTTCTTACAGGGATTTTTGTTATCGCAGAAACTATAGAGGTCACCATTCCAATACCAGCTGAAGGACCATCTTTAGGCGTGGCACCTTCTGGTACATGAATATGAAAATCTTTTTTTTCAAATAATGGTGGAATAATTCCATAATCTAAACTTTTAGATCTGATAAATGATTTTGCTGCTTTAATTGATTCTTGCATAACTTCTCCAAGTTTACCAGTAATTTGCATTCTACCTTTTCCAGGCATAATAACAGTTTCAATTTTAAGAATTTCACCTCCATACTCAGTCCAGGCTAAACCAGTAACAACACCGATCTTATCATTATTTTCAAGTTCACCAAAAGTAAATTTTTGAATACCAAGATAGTCATGCAAATTATTTAAGTCTATATTAACTTCTTTTTCTTCTCCGGATACAACTTTTTTTACAACTTTTCTCGCAACTTTTGATATTTCTCTTTCTAGATTTCTAACACCTGATTCTTTTGTGTAACTTCTAATAATTTCTTTAATAATACCTTCAGACAGAGTCATTTCTTTTTCCTTAACACCATTATCTTTAATTTGTTTAGGTAAAAGATATTTATTAGCAATATTAATTTTCTCGTCTTCTGTATAGCCAGCTAATCTTATTACTTCCATTCTGTCTAATAATGGAGGCAATATATTAAGAGTGTTTGCTGTCGTTACAAACATCACGTCTGATAAGTCATAATCAACTTCTAAATAGTGATCATTAAATGTAGTATTTTGCTCAGGATCTAAAGCTTCGAGCAAAGCAGAAGATGGGTCACCTCTATAGTCATTGCCAATTTTATCTATTTCATCAAGAAGAATTAAGGGGTTTTTTGTTCCAGCCTTTTTCATCATTTGAATAATTTTTCCTGGTAAAGAGCCAATATAAGTTCTCCTATGACCTCTTATTTCTGCTTCATCACGCATACCACCAACTGACATTCTTACAAATTCTCTGTTAGTTGCTCTAGCAATCGATTTCCCCAAAGATGTTTTTCCAACACCTGGGGGACCGACTAAGCATAAAATCGGACCTTTAATTTTTTCCATTCTTTTTTGAACCGCTAAAAATTCAATAATTCTTTCTTTAACTTTATCTAAACCGAAATGATCTGCATCTAATACTGCAAGTGCTTTTTTAAGGTCAATATCAACTTGACTTTTTTTAAACCAGGGCAGATCTATCATCCAATCAAGGTAGTTTCTGATAACTGTAGCCTCCGCTGACATAGGGCTCATATTTTTTAATTTTTTAAGTTCTGCCATACATTTTTTTTCTACTTCTTTTGGCATTTTTGCTTTTATGATGGATTTGTTTAGACTGGAAGTCTCATCTTTTCCATCCTCAATTTCACCTAATTCTTTCTGAATAGCTTTAAGTTGTTCATTTAAATAATACTCTCTTTGGGTTTTTTCCATCTGTGTTTTAACCCTACCTCTAATTTTTTTTTCCACTCCTATAATGCTAGTTTCATTTTCCATAATTTTAATTATAGAATTAAGTCTTTTTTTAACATCAATGGTTTCAAATATTTGCTGTTTTTCTGAAATTGTAGCAGTTAAATGTGATGCAATATTATCTGCTATATGTGAGGCGTCAGTTAATTTTTTAATATTATTGATTGTTTCACTTGAAACTTTTTTATTAATTGATGTTAGTTTTTCAAGTCTTCTGACGGCAGTCATTGCAAGTGGAATTAAATCCTCATCTATTACTACAATATTGTGATGATGGGCGTACTCACATATAATAAATTTATCATTATCTTTAAAATCAAGGATTTTAACTCTTTTACTTCCTTCAACTAGAACTTTTACTGTTCCATCAGGTAGTTTTAATAATTGAAGAATATTACACTCACAACCATACATAAAAACATCTGCTTTTTTAGGGTCATCAATCTCTGAGTTTTTTTGTGTAACAAGAATAATTTTTTTGTCTTTTTTCATTACCTCGTTTAATGCGGAAATAGATTTATCCCTTCCAACAAAAAGCGGAATAACCATGTTAGGAAATACAACTATATCTCTTAATGGTAATAAAGGTTTTTCGATTTTAACATTCATATCCTAAATATGGATATTAAATTTGATATTGCAATAGCTATTTATTGCTTATTAACATAAAATTAGGCTGCAGATATTTTATCTGTCTTACTTTTGCTATTATTTTTTGAATGAACTATAATGGGTTGAGTTATTCCTTTGGCTGCACTAGCATCGACAATTACTTCCTCCACATTATCCTGACTTGGTAGATCATACATTGTTTTTAATAGAATGTTTTCTAAAATAGATCTAAGTCCTCTTGCGCCAGTTTTTTTGTTGATTGCTTTTTGTGCAATCTCTTTAATAGCATTTTCTTTGAAGCTTAGCTTCGCTCCATCTAATTTAAATAATTCTTGGTATTGTTTGATCAGGGAGTTTTTAGGCTCCTGTAGTATTTTTACTAAAGATTTCTCATCAAGGTCTTCTAAAGTTGCTATCATGGGTAGTCTTCCAATAAACTCTGGAATTAAGCCATATCTCAGTAGATCTTCAGGCTCTAAACTTTTCATCCATTCACCAGTTTTTTTATCATCTGTTTTTTTGACATTTGCACCAAACCCAATTGAAGTACCTTTATCCCTTTGAGAGATAATCTTGTCTAGACCAGCAAAAGCTCCCCCACAAATAAATAAAATATTAGTTGTATCTACTTGCAGAAATTCTTGTTGAGGATGTTTTCTTCCTCCTTGAGGTGGAACACTTGCAATAGTTCCTTCCATAATTTTCAATAAAGCTTGCTGCACACCTTCGCCAGAAACATCTCTAGTAATTGATGGATTTTCAGATTTTCTGCTTATCTTGTCAACTTCATCAATATAGACAATTCCTCTTTGGGCTTTTTCAACATTGTAATCTGCAGCCTGTAATAGTTTTAAAATAATATTCTCAACATCCTCACCAACATAACCCGCTTCTGTTAGTGTAGTGGCATCTGCCATTGTAAAGGGTACGTCTAAAATTCTAGCTAATGTTTGTGCTAATAAAGTTTTACCGCAACCTGTTGGTCCAACTAGAAGAATGTTAGATTTAGAAAGTTCAACAGTCTTGCTGCTTTTACTTTCGTAATTAAGTCTTTTGTAGTGATTGTGAACAGCTACAGATAAAACTTTTTTAGCGTGCTGTTGACCAATAACATAATCATCCAATACTGCACAAATTTCTTTTGGTGGTGGTAATCCATCTTGATGCTTAACAAAAGTATCTTTACTTTCTTCCTTAATAATATCCATACAAAGCTCAACACACTCATCGCAGATGAATACAGTAGGTCCTGCAATTAATTTTCTGACTTCATGTTGGCTCTTGCCACAGAATGAACAGTAAAGAATATTTTTATTATTAGTAGTCATAAATTTTGTAAACGAATCAATTAATGTACTTTAATATAAATGAGTCATACTAATCAAGTGCACGTTTAGCAGCCTACAAGGTGTTGTGTATTAAGATCTATTTACTACTACTTTGTCAATTAAACCAAAGTCTTTAGCAGTTTCTGGGGTCATGAAATTGTCTCTCTCAAGTGCTTTTTTAACTTCCTCTACCGATTTATCAGTATGTTTAGAGTAAATTTCATTAAGTCTTTTTTTTAAAGCTAAGACTTCATTTGCATGTATCTCGATATCTGTTGCTTGACCTTGAAAACCTGCTGAGGGTTGATGTACCATTATACGAGAATTGGGCAATGAAAATCTTTTTCCCTTTGTACCAGCAGCTAACAAAAAAGAACCCATGGATGCTGCTTGACCAATACACAATGTTGAGACATCAGGTTTAATATATTGAATTGTATCATAAATACCTAGACCAGCAGTAACAAGTCCACCAGGACTATTAATATATAGATTAATTTCTTTTTTTGGATCTTCGGACTCTAGAAATAAAAGTTGGGCTGTAACTAAAGAGGCTACATTGTCATCGATAGGACCTACTAAAAAAATTATTCTTTCTTTTAAGAGCCTTGAATAAATATCATAAGCTCTTTCACCCTTGTTAGATTGTTCAACAACCATGGGGACTAAGGTATTCATTTGATTAAATAAATTTGTTGTCATAAAATGATTCTCTTAACTTATACAACTTGTGATTACTTTTTACTAACTTTTTTTGTTGAGGTTTCTTTGGATTTTTTAGTTTTTAACTTATCTATTTTTTTTTTAGTAACAGCTTTTTTTTCTTTTGGATGGTCGTGATCATGATTGAAATCATGTTCTTGTTTTTGATGCTCTTTTAAAATTTTTTCTGCTTCTTCTTTGGTAATTTCTTTTTTATTAGGTCTTGCTTTAGTTTTGATTAAATTAATAATTTTTTCTTCATAAACAGTTCCTCTTAAACTTGCTAATGCAGATGGGTTTTTCTGGTAAAACTCCATAACCATTTTTTCTTGGCCCGGCATCATACTAAGCTGTTTTTGAACTTCTGCTTGAACCTCTTGTTCTGTAACTTTTATTTTGTTCTTTTCACCAAATTCATTCAAAATTAATCCAACTTTAATTCTTTTTTTAGCTACATCTTCAAAATTTTTTCTACTTTTTTTTGCATCCTCTTCACTCATACCTTCAGCTAATATCTTAATTTCTTCTTCTATTAAGTTACCTGGAATTTCATCAACTTTGAAATTTTCAATTTCTTTTAAAATTTGTTTTTTAGATAATTTATCTAAAGAATTTTGATATTCTTCATTAATTTGTTTTGAGACTAAAAATTTTAAATCTACAAGGTCTTTAGCTCCAAGATTTTTTGCAAAATTATCATCAATTTTAATATCTTCAGATTTTTTTACAGCTAGAATTTTGCATACAAAGTTAGCTTTTTTCTTTGCAAATTCTTTTTGTGGATAATTTTCAGGGAGTACGGCCTCTACTATCTTTTCATCATTTTTTTTTACACCAACTAATTGTTTATCAAACCCTTTAATAAATAAGTCTTTTCCTAGAATTAGTTGTGTGTTTTTTCCTTCACCACCAGTAAAATCTTTTCCATCAATAGTAGCTTTGTAGTCAAATACAACTGAATTGCCATCAGCAGCTTTAACTTCCTCAGCCACATCGGTAAAATTATTTTGGCTTTTTGCTATTTCTTTAATTCTTTTATCAATTTCATCAGTTTTAATTTTAACTGAATATTCGTCATATTTAATATTTTCAACTGACTTGAGCTCTACTTTTGGAAGCTCTGTTACAGTCATTACATATTCTAAATCTTTATCTTCACCATAAGTTTTAAGGTCAAGTTTAGGTTGGCCGGCTGGCTTGATTTTATTATCCTCTAAAGCTTTAATTGATGTATCTTTAAGAACTTTATCGAGGACTTCACTAAAAATTGCTTGTCCAAATTGTCTTTTAAGAATTTCTTTAGGAACTTTTCCAGGTCTAAAGCCTTTTAAATTTACAGTTTTTTTGATTTCCTCAAACTTTACGTCCATATGTGAATTCATAGTTTTTTTATCTATGAAGACTTTAACTTCTTTATTTAAACCTTTTACATTTTCAATTGTTACTTTCATAATTTTATAACTTTCTGGTAGGCGAAAAAGGACTCGAACCTTCACATCTTTCAATACTGGTTCCTAAGACCAGCGCGTCTACCAATTCCGCCATTCGCCCATAATTCTTGTGGCTTTATATATTATTGATATCATTTGTCCAATGACAATAATTATGAAATATATTAATAATCAATTATATTTAGTATTAATTTAAAAAAATGATTATTTCACCCTGTATAAGCATATGTAAAACTGATCCTAGGACAGGCTATTGTTACGGATGTGGTAGAAATAATGAAGAAAAGAAATTATGGAAATTAGAAGATACTTCCAATCAATGGAAGAGTGTTAATTTGAACAATATTCAAAAAAGACTTACTGGATGGCAACTAGAAAGTTTTAAAGATTCATATAAATATAAAATAGAAAATGGTATTTCTCTGTTTAAAAAAAATTTAAATAATGAATAAATCTACAGTAGTTATATTTATTTATGCATTGGGAATAATTTTTGGTGCCTTTTTTTTTAATGTTTGGGGTGCTGAGACATCATTTGTAAAAACCATGTCAGTATTTATTTGGACAATTATTTTTTTAATAGCACTATTTTATACTGATAAACATGAAAAAAAATAATTTTAGAACTGAGTTTTTTGTACTGTCATTTTTTTGTTTAATTTTCAAGGTATAGTTTTTTCAGAAATAATGCTTTTGACAGGATGTAAAAATTTAAATGATGGTTTTATTAAAAATGAATACATTCTAGATTTTGAAAAATCTTTAATGATAAGAAATTATGTTTATGACAACAAAACATATAAAAATTATAAAAGAACAGACTTAAGTGTAAAGAAAGAGAATATTTTAGAATGGTTTGTGTATGAGGACAAAAATCTAATCTTTACAGATAAAATTGGTTACCCTCAATTTTACACTCAATTAGTTTTTGAAAAAAAAACCCTATAATTAATATTAGAACTGTAATTAATGGTGAAGAAGCTATTTCAAAAGTATCAACTTGTAATAAAGTAGAGCTTTTTGAAAAAGAAAGTTAAGACTTTTTTTTTGTAGCACTAACCTTGTTGGTCTTGATAATAAAATTTAATTTTTTTGCTCCAAATTTAGTGTTTGTAATATTACTTCGGTGCTTTGCAAAAGCTTGTTTTTGAGCTAGCTTCATTGCTTTTTTTGATGACATTAATATATTCTATATTTTATTATAAAAAAATATAGCTTTAATTATTAGATGTTTTTTGCCTAGCAAGAATATTAAAATCTTTATCTGCTATGATAATTTCACCTGAAGAAACAGATAAATTTAAAACTTCTAAAATTACAACATAATGTGTAACAAAAATTAAGTTACCTTTGCCATTCCACTTTTTTATAAATTCTTTTAATTCTTTAATCTGTTTAGTTTTGTTTTGAGCATGTTTGTGACTAAAAAATGAATTTAAAAAGCTTTTAGTTTTGAAGTTTTTAAAGGCATATTTTGCTGTTTGCCTACATCTACACCATTCGCTAGATAAAACTAAGCTACTATCCATATGATTTTCTAAAAACAATTTATTAATAGTCTTCGCTTGATCAATACCCTCTTGATTCAAATTCCTCTGTGTAGCACAATTAGATAAATCAAAATTATCTGGATCACCACTGCCTGGGGCGTACGCATGTCTTATAAATATTAATTTTTCTCCCTCACTTAGTAAATACTGCAAATCATCATTTGAATTAGCTACCAACGCTGTATTAAAGGATATAAATAGAAATATAATAATTTTAATTAACTTCATTCATGAACATTAAATTTAAAAAACTAAATAATTCAATAATTAAATGTAAAAAGTGTCCTAGATTAATAAAATTTAGTAAAAAAATTTCAATAATTAAAAGAAAACAAAATATATCAGAAGTTTATTGGGGTAAACCTGTAACAGGGTTTGGTGATATTAAAGCAAAACTAATGATTATTGGTCTTGCACCAGCAGCTCATGGTGGAACAAGAACTGGTAGAGCATTTACAGGTGATAAGTCTGGTAACTTTCTGTTCAATTGTTTGTACGCAGCAGGTATATCAAATTTACATACGTCAATACATATAAAAGATGGCTTAAAACTTAACAGTACTTATGTCACAAATATCTTAAAATGTGTTCCACCAGATGATAAACCTTTGGGTGTAGAACTAAATAACTGTTCAAATTATTTTGATCGTGAAATTCAAGGTTTAAAAAATTTAAAAGTTATAATTACATTGGGTAAAGTTGCATTTGATAATTGTTTAAAGTTTTATAAAAAAAATTTTATAATTGATAAAAAATTAATTTTTAAACATGGTGTAAAATATTTTCTACCTGATGGTAAAATTCTAATCCCTAGTTACCATCCAAGTCCAAGAAATGTTAATACAAAAGTTATAAACATACAAAAGATGATGAGCATACTTAAAATGGCCAAAAAATTCTCTAAACTTTAATACTGTCACAAAAATAAGGCTTAAAGTCCTGAAATAGAGCCCCAGGTATTCTCGTGGGTTTACCCTCATTGTTAACAAAAACTAGATGTACTTTTGCTTCAACTATTATGTCTTCTCCTCTTGTAATAAATTGGTTCATAAAAAAAGATGTTTTTGTGATTGATTTGACAAAAGATCTAATATTTAATTTATCTTCAAGGTGGGCTGGTTTTTTATATTCGATATTACACGATTTAACTATTATTAGAGATCCAAAATCTTCTTTGATTTTTTTATTACTAAAGCCTAGTGTAACTAACGCTTCTGTTCGTGCTCGTTCTAGAAATTTTAAATAATTTGCATAATAAACAATGCCACCAGCATCGGTATCTTCATAATAAACTTTAAGTTTATGAAAAAAATTTTCATGCATACTTATATGATAACAAAAAAACTATTAAAAACCTCTTTATTCTTCAGAAAAATAAATATTTTGATAATATGATATTGCTTTTAATTTTGAATTATCTGTATCTGTCATTATCGCAACACCAGTTAAATCAACTACATCTAAATCGTGAAATTTCTTAAAATGGTCTTTAACGTTAGCTTTAACAGTGACCCATGTATCAAGATTTTCTTTAGTCGTAGACAGAACATAATCAACTGACTTTTTTGTATAAGGACTGCGCCAATTTTCATCAACATTTTGATTGCTAGAAAAAACATAGTTTATTGCTCTATTAGAAAGCATTGTAGAGCCTGTTTTTTTAATAACAAAAACTCTTGCAGCATAATCATGGCCTTTTTTCGTTTTTTCATTGATTCCTGATAAATCTTTTTCAACTTTCCATGTAATGTTAATAAAGGGTGTTTTTGATAAATCGATTTTGACTTCCTTGCCTAACCCAGATCCTTTACCCTCAGCTTCTGCTTTAATAAAATTGCCTTTTTCATTTGAGCCTAAACGCCATGTTGTTTCGCCTTTGACCTTTTTGACTTGCAATGTTTTAAATTCACCTTCTGTAAAATCAAAAACGGTAACTTTTTCGGCTAAAACAATGCTTGAAAATAGGAGAGAGGAAAATAGTATTGTTAGAAAATTTTTATACATTAGTATTTGTATATCTATTATTTTTTAAAAAACAATATTTGAACATATTTTCAACAACCTAATATCAACATTGAACGTTAAAAGTAAGAAATGAAATCAATTTCTATATTTGTGCTCTTAATTTACTGGTCATTTATTTTACTTGCCCCTGTGATCTCTAAAGAAAATAAAGCTGATATGGCGATACTTAAAACAGCAGTTAGTAAGTAGATCTACCACCACTAATATCAAACACAGCAGCAGTTGAAAATGAGTTTTCCTCAGAAGAAAGCCAACAAACCAGTGACGTAAACTCTTCTATCTCTAAAAATCTGCCTCTAGGTACTTTTGATAGCATTCTAGCTACATGCTCTTTTGACATTTGGTCTAAAATTCTCGTTTTGGCACCCGCTGGAGTAACAGCGTTTACAGCAATATTTTTATCAGCTAACTCTTTTCCTAATGATTTAGTTAATCCAATAACACCAGCTTTAGCTGAGCTATAAGCACTAGCATTAGCATTGCCGTCTTTGCCGGCAACGGAAGCAACGTTAACAATTCTACCATAATCATTTTTAATCATGTAAGGCACCACGTACTTACAGCAGTTAAATGTACCCATTAGGTTAATTTGAACAATTTTATTCCATTCACTAACATCATAATCCCATAATGATGATGTTGAGCCAGTAATACCGGCGTTATTAATTAAAATATCAATTTTTGAAGATTTTACTATTTCCTCTACGGTTTCTTTAACATTTTTAAAATTAGAAACATCCACAACATTGTATGAAAGATTTGGGTTATCTATTGCTTTGGTAGCTTTTTTTAATTCATCTTCATCAATGTCCCAAATAATAGCTTTTGCACCTGAATTTAAAAAACGCTTAGCTATATCCAGACCAAAACCTTGCGCACCACCCGTTATAATTCCTGTTTTATTTTTTAAATCAAATTGATGCATAAAATTATTTATTAGCCAATAGATAGTAAGTCAATGAAGAGATAAAAGCTCCTATCATCCAAGAATAGGAGTGAAAACCCATTAAGTTTACGTTCCAAATTGTTGAGGCAGCAAAAATAAAACCCAATACTAACGAATAGATAGCTTTTATGTGCCAACCATTAGAATAAAAATATAAACCATCACTTTCTAGAGAAAAAATATCTTTATTATCAAAATTAGTTTTTTTAACTAAATAATAATCGATAACCATGACACCAAATAGAGGTCCAAAAAAAGCACCAAAAGTATCCACAAATGCTAAAATTCCAATTTGACTTAATAACGGTAACCAAAAAATTCCAATAATAAAACCTAATACAGTAATAATCACTGCTGAAGTTTTTAGATTAAGCTTCGTTGGCATAAGGTTTAGCAATGTATTTTGTGTTGGAATATAGTTAGCAATTAAATTTGTAGATGCAGATGAAAAAATTATAAAAAATAAAACTACTACAGTTAATTCTGTATTATTAATTTTTCCAATTATATCTGTTGGGTTTGTTAAAATTCTTTCCATATTCTCTAAATTTTTATTTAGAAAAATATCTGCACCAATAACAATAAAGACAGCAAAAAATGAAAAAATTAATAAATTTAGAATTAAACTTAAATTTCCTTTTTTTAATTCATTCTCATTTTTTACATATCTGCTAAAATCACCATAATTTACTATGACAATTGAGAAATACGCAAAAACAGTACCCGCCACTGTGATTAGCGGAGCTAAATTACCTTTGTCAAAAAGATTATTAATTGAAAAAATATCTGCAAATGCTGCTGAAACAACTTTAACATCATGCAGAAATACCACTAAAAAAAAAATCAGCATTCCCGAGTATACAATAACTGCTGAAAATCTTATAATAGATCTATTAAATTGATGACCTTTACTAAATAAGAATGCTTGCAAAATAATAGTAAAAACAAAAGATACCCAATCAATAATATTTAATCCCAAAAAGAAAATTAAAAAAATATCATGATCTAAAAAAGTGCCATCAAAAGAAAAAATAAAAATTCTTATTAAAAAGCTAAATAATCTTGATAAAAAATAGGTTTGAATACCAAACATAAAAATACCAACCAAGCCTCTAAAGAGGCCAAAGTATTTTGCTCCCTTTACTCCTAAAGAGCTTCTTAAAATTACTAAAAAAGGTAGACCATATTTTTGTGATGGTTTTCCAATAAGGTTAGCAAAAAAATAGATAAAAACTGAAGCTATTAGAGTTCCAAATAAAACAACAAAAACATTTAACTCATAAACCAAATAAAGTGACGCTATAAGAGAAAATCCAATTATACTTTGAATATTATTTCCCCAAAAACAGAATAAATCTTTCCAATCCCAAATTTTATCATTAGGATTCACTGAAACTAATTCCCAGTTAAGTAGACTATTTTTTGATTTATTTTGATTCACTCTCTAGATAATAAACTAATAAAATCTACTGTCCATATAGATAGGCCGGAAGCCACAAAGCAATCTGTGGAAATACTATGATTAAAATTAAACCAATTACTTGGATGACCATAAATTGCATCATGCCATAATAAATATCTTTAAGATCCCACTCTGGAACCACACCTTTTAAAAAATAAGCAGATAGAGCAACAGGAGGTGATAGCCATGCGGTCTGGAGGTTTACAGCAACAAGTATTGCAAACCAAGTTAAATTAAAACCAAGCGCCTCAACTAATGGCAATATTATTGGCACTATAATCATAACAATTGGTACCCACTCTAAAGGCCACCCTAAAAGAAAGATCATACCCATAATCATTGCCAGAATTAAATATCTATTCATTTCTAAACCCAGTAAAAATTCAGTCATAAGCATTGGTGTTCCCAACCTAGCAAATACTGCACCAAAAAAGTTTGATGCTGCAACTAAGACCATAATCAATGCTGAAATTTCTAATGTTTTAACTAAAGCATCTTGTAATTTTTTTAATGTTAGTTTCCTATATCCTAGGGCTAACAATAGTGATCCTAAAGCACCGCATCCCGCAGCCTCTGTTGGTGTTGCAAATCCAAATAAAATACTACCTAATGCAGCCGTAACCAATAAAGCTGGTGGTACTAAACCAAAAAAGAATTCAATCCAAACTTCTTTCATGCTGCCAGCTCTTTGCTCTAAAGGTAAAACTGGACCCAGACTTGGATCTATCCAGCACCTAATTGTTATATATAAGGCATAAAGTCCTGCTAATAATATTCCTGGTATTATTGCAGCTGCAAAAAGATCTATAACTGGGATTTCCATTATTGGTCCCATCACAACAAGCATAATGCTCGGAGGTATTAAAATACCAAGAGTACCACCTGCCGTAATTGTTCCAGCAGCTAACCTGACGTTATAGCCTGATTTGTTCATGGATTTCGCAGCCATAATTCCTAAAATTGTTACTGATGCCCCAACAATACCTGTTGCTGCAGCAAAAATAACTGACACAAACAACACAGCATAATACAGCGCACCTCTAACTCTGGATAGCATTAGTTGGAAAGCTGAAAATAATCTTTCCATTAATCCTGCTCCTTCCATCATAATACCCATAAAGACAAAGAGTGGGACAGCAGCAAGAGTTTGCTCGGTCATAACCATTGAAAACTGTAAAGTCATTAAATAAAAAACTAAATGACCAAATCCTAAGAAACCAAATACAAATCCTAAGAAAATTAACGTAAAAGAAATAGGAAATCCTATGAATATTGCAAATAACATTACACCAATTAAAATAAAACCCAAAATAGCTGGATCAATAAATTCTGCTAACATTATTTTTTTTCTCCAGGCCACTCACCCTTAGTTGATGCCCAATAACTTTTAAGTAATTCTGAAATTCCTTGTATCAACAAAAAAACTATTCCAACCCATAAGCAAGCTTTTATAGGCCACATATAAGGCATCCAACCAGAGTCCATAGCTTTTTCACCTCGTTGGAATGACTCATAAACAAAAATATTTGTCATATATAAAAAAACTATAAGTCCTGGAAAATAAAATATTAAATAAAGCCAAAAATCTACAAGTCCTTGTGTTTTAACTTTAAAATTTCTATATAAAAAATCTGCTCTTATATGAACTCCCTTAGATAATGCATATCCAGCACCTAGCATAAACATTGCTCCGTAAAGAAAGCGGCTAACATCGTAAGCCCAATATGTTGGTGCTAAAAATAATTTTCTAGCAAAAACTTCGTAGGTCATAGCTAATATCAAGGGGATAGTTAACCAACAAACAACATTACCCACCCATTTACTAAATAAATCAATTCTTGTAATAGTTAACACCATCCATTTTGGCATATTATTAGGCATTTTTCCTGAACTATCTCTTCGTTCAGCTATCATCTCATCAGAAATATCTAATTTGATTGGTTCTTGTGCCATAAAATTTTGTGATTAAATAAACAAAGCGGATTTATAAAATCCGCTTTGTTTTAAATTAATAGTTAATTTAATTATTTTAATGTATTTGCGTGAGCCATTCCTAGCTTAGCATTAGACATTTGAGCACCACTCCAAAATGGAACAGCTATATCAGCAAAAGCTTTTTGGGAATCCCAAACTTTTTTGAAAAATGCATTTTCTTTTGAATTTCTCTCTAAAGTAGCTTTAGCTGCTGCCATATACTCTGTAAAGTAATCAGAAGGAGTATCTTCTAAAATAACTCCATGAACCTCTGTTAATTCTTTTAAAGCCTTACCATTTTCGTAAATTCTATAGCTTAAAGATTTATTCAAAGATGCATTAGCCGCAACTTCCATTGATTTTTTTTCATGTGCCGAAAATGATCTGTATGTTTTACCGTTAACATAAAAATCAGCATTAACAACTACTTGGTGCAAACCCTGCAAATAATAGTGTTTTAACACCTTTTGAAAACCAAAGACCATGTCAGGTTTTGGACAACACCATTCAGCAGCATCAATTGTTCCTGCTTGTAACGCTGGAAGAATATCTCCACCACCCATTGCAACAGAAGCTACACCAATATCTTTGTAAGTTTGTCCAGGTATTCCTGGAGGAGTTCTGAACTTATATTTTCTAAAGTCAGCCATACTTTCCATTTTTTCTGGAAACCAACCCAATGCTTCTGGACCAGCGGGTTGAAGCATAAATCCTTTTATGTCTCTTCCCATTTCTTTCCATAATTGCTCATAAAGCTCTTTACCACCAGCATACTGAAACCATGATAAAAATGCTATATTATCAATACCAACACCTGAACCTGCTACTGGAGAACCAAATAACATTGTAGCTGGATGGTCACCCCAATAGTGAGTCCATGCAAAACCACAATCTAATAATCCTTTATCAATTGCATCTAACGTTTCTTTACCACCAACTACAGTGCCTTTTGGTAGGATTTCAAATTTAAGTGATCCACCAGTTAGTTCAGTTACTGTATCAGTGAAGTCTTTTAACATTGTAACTTCATCTGCTTTCGGATTAAGCACAGTTTGACATTTCAATGTTTTTGCAGCATTCGCTCCTGTAACTGTCATAACAGTTAAAAGAAGAGATCCTACAAATAATGATATGATTTTTTTCATATTAATTTTTCCTCTCATTGTGTTTTTTATAAAAAAGAACTCTCTCAAAAAAATAAATCTAAAACAAGAGCTAATATCATTATTTACCACCTAATATTACCGTGAACACTAGTATTTTTAATTTTACAGATTATAAACTTCCTATTCTTATGGATAATTTTAATTATATAATTATTGGTGCTGGTTCGGCTGGTTGTGTTTTGGCTAATAGACTTTCAAAAAACCCAAACAACAAAGTACTTTTAATTGAAGCTGGAGGTAAAGATAACTACCCCTGGATTCATATTCCTGTGGGTTATTTTAAAACCATGCACAATCCAGATGTAGACTGGTGTTATAATACTGAGCCTGATGAAACTATGAATAATAGATCTATAAGGTATCCAAGAGGTAAAACACTTGGTGGAAGCTCTTCTATTAATGGATTATTATATATAAGAGGCCAACATAAGGATTATGATACTTGGAGACAATTAGGAAATAAAGGTTGGGGTTGGAAAGATGTTTTACCTTATTTTATAAAAGCAGAAAATCAAGAGAGAGGTCAAAGTGAATTCCATGGTATTGATGGCCCATTATTCATATCTAATCAGAGAATGCACCTTCCGTTGTTAGATGAATTTCAAAATGCTGCTGAAGAATTTGGTATTCCAAAAACAAGAGATTTTAATACAGGTGACAATCATGGTTGTGGTTACTATCAGGTGACAGTAAAAAATGGTTTTAGATGTAGTACTGCAGTTGGTTATTTAAACCCTGTAAAAAAAAGACCTAATTTAAAGATTATTACAAAAGCTCATGTTAAAAAAATTAATTTTGAAAATAAAATTGCTAAAGAAGTTGAGTATTGGATTGAAAATCAACTATTCACTGTAAGTGCAAATAAAGAAATTATCTTATCAGCAGGAGCAATTGGCTCTCCTCAGATTCTACAAGTATCAGGCATCGGCAATTCAGAAAAATTAAAAAACCTTGATATTGAAATGGTTCATGAATTAAAAGGTGTAGGTGAAAATTTACAAGATCATTTAATGTTTAGACCAATTTATAAAATCCAGAATATTAAATCTTTGAATAAAAAAATTAATAGTTTATTTGGAAATTTGATGATTGGATTAGAGTATGTATTTAATAGAAGTGGCCCTATGACAATAGGTGCAAGTCAATTAGGTATGTTTGCTAAAAGTGACCCCACTTTAGAGATGCCAGATCTACAATGGCACGTTCAACCAATGAGTATGGATACATTGGGTGCTACTAAAAATCATAATTTTCATGGATTCACACCAACTGTTTCAAATATTAGGCCGACAAGTAAAGGTCATATTAGCATTGTAGATAGAGATTCAAGAACATTTGCAAAAGTAAAAATGAACTACTTATCAACTGATGCAGATAGAAAAATTGCAGCTGCAGGACTTAAGCTAACAAGAAAAATTGTTTTAGAATCAGAAACTTTTAAAAAATACAATCCTGAAGAATATCGTCCTGGCCTTCATTTAAATAAAGATGAGGAAATTTTGCAAGCAGCAGCAGATTATGCCCAAACAATATTTCATCCCGTTGGAACTTGTAAGATGGGTCAAGATGATATGGCTGTTGTTGATGATGAATTAAAAGTTAAGGGTATAAAAAATTTAAGAGTAATAGACGCTTCAATAATGCCTAATATTACATCTGGTAATACAAATGCTCCTACAATAATGATTGCAGAAAAAGGTGCAGACATGATACTAAACAACTAATGTTTGCAGAATTTTTCGTATCCGAACAACTTATTATATTAACTCAAATAATTTTTATCGATTTAGTTTTGGCTGGAGATAACGCCATCATAATTGGCATGGTTGCATCTAAATTCCCAGTAGAGCAAAGAAAAAAGGTAATTTTTTGGGGTATAGGTGGTGCTGTAGTTTTAAGAATTATTTTAACAATGATGACTGCTTATTTGCTTCAAATAACAGGGTTAAGACTAATTGGTGGTTTGTTGTTACTTTATATTATTTACAAACTTTATGTCGATGTGATCAAGGGCCAATCTGGTGACGAGGATGTAAAAATAGATAACTCAAGTTTTATTAAAGCCATATGGACAGTTTTACTTGCAGATTTTACAATGAGTTTGGATAACGTTTTAGGTGTTGCGGGCGCTGCAGGAGATCATTATGTTCTACTAGTTTTTGGATTAACTTTATCAATAATTCTTATGGCAACTGCTGCTAATTTAATATCAAAATGGATTACTGAGTATAAATGGATTGCTTGGATAGGTTTATTTGCTATTTTAATCGTTGCTGTTGATTTAATATATACTGACATAAAGATACTCCTACTTTAAATGTTTAAAAAGATAGACTTAAAAAATAGAACAGCGTTAGTTACAGGTGCTGGGAAAGGACTGGGCAGAGCCACTGCTATTGCTTTAGCGGAAGCTGGTGCAAAAGTTGTTATAGTTAGCAGAACTCTGTCTGACTTGATCAAAGTTGAAAAATTAATCAAAAAAACTAAAGGCTCGTGTTTAAAATTTGAATGTGATGTGACTAATCTTAATAGATTTAAGGATATTTTAAAAAAAATAAAAAAACTAGATATACTAGTTAATAACGCTGGTAACAATCGTCCAGAACATTTCACAAAAGTTAAAAAAGAAAATATGGAATACTTGGTTGAACTAAATATGAAAGCTGCTTTTAATGTAGCTCAAATGTGCTCTCAAAAAATGGTTGAGTTAAAAGATAGAAAAAAAGTAGGAGGTTCGATTATTAATATGTCTTCGCAACTAGGAAGGGTTGGCGCTCCAATAAGAAGCGTTTATAATATGACAAAATTTGGCCTAGAAGGTTTAACAAGGGGTATGGCTCTTGAGTTGGGAAAGTACAATATACGAGTTAACACAGTCTGCCCTACTTTCGTTGCTACTCCTATGGTTAAAGAATTCTTAAAAAATAAAAAATTTAAGCAGCAAGTATTAGAGAACATTCCTCTTGGAAGACTTGCTGAAGAAAACGATGTCTCAACAGCTGTTGCTTTTTTAGCAGCTGATAGCTCGAACTCAATTACCGGAACATCATTTATGGTGGATGGAGGATGGACTGCAAAATAATGCCTAAATTTTTAAAAGATATTAATCTAAAAGGCAAAGCTGCACTAATAACAGGTGCAACAAAAGGTATTGGTAGATCAACTGCAGTTGCCATGCATCAAGTTGGGGCTTCTATTATAGCTATTGGTAGAAATACTCGTGAGCTAGCTTCTTTAAAAAGAAAATTAAGAACAAGAATTCAATGTATTGAATGTGATGTAAATGATTATGAAAAAATTAGCAAAGAAATTGAGAAAATAAAAAAAATTGATATTCTTGTTAATAATGCGGGTACGAATTTACCGGAACCTTTTTTAAAGGTTAAAAAATCATCATTAGAAACGCTGTTAAATATTAATATAAAATCTGCTTTTAATGTGGCAAAACTTTGTACAGAAAAAATGTTAAAACTTAAAAATAGAAAAAAAATTGGTGGCTCTATAATTCATACTTCATCAATGTTTGGGCTTGTAGCAGGACCCAACAGAACCGTTTATAGCATGACTAAATTTGGAATTGAAGGTTTAACAAAAGGGATGGCTGTAGATTTAGCTAAATTCAATATAAGAGTTAATAGTGTCTGCCCTACTTTTGTTGCAACACCAAGAGCTAAAAAATATTTAGCTAATAAAGAATTTAATAAATACGCATTAAGTAATATTCCGCTTGGCAGAATTGCCACAGAAAGTGATGTGGCAACAGCAATTACATACTTAAGCTCTAATGCAGCATCAATGATAACTGGTAGTTCAATAATTATTGATGGTGGATGGACTGCAAAGTGATGAACAAGTTTTTATTCATAATATCTTTTTTATTTTTTTCACAATTAAATGCTGTTGAATTTAAAGGTAAGTTTATTCAAGGCCATTTTATTATTGGTAAAACAAATCCTAATACAAAAATTATTATAGATAAAAAAAAAGTTAAAGTTTCAAAAGATGGTTATTTTGCTTTTGGAATTGAAAAAGATAGAAAGTTAAATATTGTAATTAAAGAAGGTAACAAAACTATAATTAAAAAAATTCAAAAACGAAAGTATAAGGTTCAAAAAATAGAAGGATTACCAAAAAAGAAAGTTACACCACCTGAAGAATTTTACGCAAGAATAAAAAAAGAAAATAAGCTAATTGGAAAAGCTAGAGAAATTGATAGTGATTTATCATTTTTTAAAGATAAGTTTATTATTCCAGTAGATGATGCGATAATTACTGGTGTTTATGGTAGCCAAAGAATTTTAAATGGTATTCCTAAATGGCCTCACTATGGATTAGACTTTGCGCAAAAAAAAGGAACTCCTATTAGGGCAATGAATAATGGAGTTGTTACTTTAGCTGAGAAAGATTTGTTTTATACTGGAGCTACTTTAATTTTTGATCACGGTCATGGTATTTCAACACTTTATATGCATATGTATGAAATTTTTGTAAACGTTGGTGATCATGTTAAAAAAGGAGATATTGTTGCTACCATTGGAACCAGTGGTAGATCAACAGGACCTCATTTAGACATAAGGCTTAATTGGTTTGGTGCTAGACTAGACCCAGCAACTATATTAAACATTCAGCAATGAAAAAAACATTATTAGAAAGTACAGCTGACAAATTAGTTAATGCATTTATAAATAATAAAATAATTGCACCAATTCCTACAAAATTTACTAAGAAATTAGGTGAGGCTCAAAAACTAAGAAAACTATGTGAAAGCAAAGTTAAAGATCCAATAATTGGATTTAAAGCAGCAGGAACTGGATTTCCCATAATGAAAAAATTAAAAGAAAAAGAACCTTTTTATGCGGCTATATTCAAGAAGAATTTTTTAAAAAGTGGGCAAAAAGTTAAAATTAATAAATCAACATTTGGTATTGAACTTGAAGTTTGTTATTTGATTAAACAATCTTTTTTTTCATCTAAAAGTTCAATCACAATAAAAAATGTTACTAAATATATTTCTCACATGGCTCCATGTATTGAAGTGATTGGTTATCGTCAAAGAAAAAAAGGAATTACTTCTTTTGGTGATTTATGTAGTGATTTTGGAGCTAATTTTAAATTTTTAATTGGCCAGAAGAAAAAATATAAAAGAATTAATATTGGAAACCTTAAGACAATTATTTCAAATAAAAAAATCAAACAAAGTGTATCTGGAAATACAAATACTGTTTATATAAACCCTCTTAATTCACTAAGGTTTGTACTTAATAAGTTAAAAAAAGATAAAATTAATCTCAATAAAGACTTCTACGTATTCACTGGTTCTACCGTAGGTGTTGTTCCTATTTTAGGTAAAGGACTATACGAGGGTAAAGTAGAGAGCTTAGGGTCAGCAAAAGCTATTATTCATTAATGGCATTACATTTCAGCAAAGAAGAATTTGAAAAAAGAAAATCTAAAACTTTAAATTCTATGAAAGAGCTAAATCTTGATGCTCTATTAATGTTTAGGCAAGAGTCAATGTTTTGGCTTACAGGCTATGACACCTTTGGTTATGTTTTTTTTCAAACCTTAATTTTAGATCAAAAAGGAAATGTAATTTTACTAACAAGAGCTCCAGACTTAAGGCAGGCACAAAATACCTCTAATATAAAGGATATAAGAATTTGGGTTGATAAGGACAATTCTAATCCAACTGATGATCTTAAAATAATTTTAAATGAACTAAATTTAAAAGGAAAAAAAATAGGGATTGAATACGAAGCATATGGAATGACGGGCCGTAATGCACTAAGGTTAAATAAATCCTTAGATAATTATTGTGATGTTGAGGATCAATCTGAATTAATTACAAAACATAGGGTTGTTAAATCAAAAGAAGAAATTGTTTACGTAAAAAAAGCTGCAGAACTGGCAGATAAAGCGCTTGATGAAGCTTGGAAATATACAAAAGCAGGCGCAGGTGAAGCAAAAATTTTAGCTGAAATGCAAAGAGTTGTCTTGGAAGGTGGTGGGGATTATCCAGCAAATGATTATATAATAGGATCAGGACACAATGCACTTCTTTGCAGATATCAAGCAGAAAAAAGAAATTTATCTCATCAAGATCAATTAAGCATTGAATGGGCAGGTACATATAAACATTATCATTCGGCAATGTTCAGAACAATTCCAATAGGTAAAGTGAATCATAAGCATATAAAAATGCATGAAGCTTGTGTTGATGCATTAACTAAATGTGAAAAAAATTTAATTCCAGGTAATACTGTTGGGAGAGTGTTTGACGTCCATGCAAAAACATTTGATGATTTAGGTTATAATAATTCAAGAATGAATGCTTGTGGTTATTCATTAGGTTCAACATTTTCTCCGAACTGGATGGACTGGCCAATGCTTTACACTGGTAATCCTTATGTCATTCAGCCGGGTAACGTGTTTTTTATGCACATGATATTGATGGATTCAGCTAATGAGTTGGCCATGAACTTGGGTGAAACGTACTTAGTAACTGAAAATGGTAATGAAAGATTAGGTAAGCAAAAATTGGATTTAGTCGTACTATAGAATTCAAGGTTGTAGTTTGTTACTAGTTTAATTACTTGCTTGAAGCTTTATTTTTAAAGTTTTTTCATTTAACACATTTCCCTATGGAGCCTAATTTACATTTTATTCCATCTATCCAAATTGCATTGTTTAAATTTGCTCCTTCAAAATTTGAATCTAAAATATTTGCACCAGTAAAGTCTGCCTCAAAAAGATTACTATTAGTAAAATTTGTTTCAATTAAAGATGATCCTTTAAAATTTACCCTTGTTAGATTGGCACTTAAGAAATTAGCTTTTTCAAAAATGCCTCCTTCAAGATTTGACTCATATAAATTTGTTTTAACAAATGAAGATTCAGAAAAATTACCATTAGTTAACGTAGAATTCATCATTACACTCTTATCAAATATAACTTTAATAAAACTAATGAATGATAAATTTGAGTTTGGAATATAGGCTCTACTTAGATCTTGCCCTTCTGAAAACTGACAGTTAGAATAGTCAACTCCATCTGCTGGAGCGTCATCACAACCAGCATTTGCTGGGCTGAAAATCATAAAACTAAACAACAAAAAACATAAAATTCTATTCATTAACTGTTACTTTAACACAAAAAATCCTATCATAATATAATTCTAATTATGTTGAAACTTGTACCTTTTTGAAAATTTACTTTTTTAGAAAATAAAAGTTTTATACAAATGATCAAAATCAATGATTGACATAAGACTTATACAAAATCTCTTTAAAATTGTAATTGTTTAATAATATATTTTTGAAGAGTTATGCTTAAAATAACCACTCCTTTTTTATTTGGGTGAATTCCATCATCTTGGTTAAGGTCTGGATTTAAAGCAACTCCCTCTAACAAAAATGGTATTAACTTTAAATTATATTTTTTAGCTAAATTTGGATAAATATTATCGAACTTTTTTTTATAACTAAATCCGTGAGTTGTTGGAGCAATCATACCAGCTAAAATTATTTCAATATTTTTAAGTTTTGCAATTTGAATGATTTTTTCTAAATTTTTTTTAGTCTCAATGGGGCTTATTCCTCTTAACATGTCATTAGCACCCAATCCTAAGATCATCAAATCAATATCAGGTTGAGATAAAGACCACTCAGCTCTATTTAATCCACCAGCAGATGTGCTTCCAGATACACTTCCATCAATAACCTTAAAATTATAACCACTGTCATTAAGATCGTTTTGAAGAACAATGACTAAATGTTTTTCCTGTGGAAGGCCATAACCAGCCATTAAGCTATCACCAAATAAGATAATTTTTTCTATAGCATTGACGTTTATAGTCACTAGACAGAAGGTAATAATTTTAATAATAAATCTTTGAATCATGGATAGTCTTCTTAAGCTAAAAAACGTTAATCTTAAATACCTAACTGGTAATGATACTATAAAGGTTTTAAAGAATGTTAATTTAGAGACTAAAAAAAATGAGTCTATTTCAATAGTTGGAGAAAGTGGATCTGGAAAAACAAGCTTAATCATGCTTGCTGGAGGTTTGGAGAAAACAACATCGGGTAAGATATTTTTTGAAGATCAAGAAATATCTAAAATGAATGAAGATGAAGTTTCTAAAATTAGAAGAAAAAATATTGGAATTGTTTTTCAATCTTTCTATCTTATCCCAAATTACACTGCAGTTGAAAATGTTGCTCTAACCTTAGAGTTAAATAATTTAAAAAACCCTAACGAACGAGCTAAAGAATTGTTGGATCGATTTGGGTTAAAAAATAGGTTTAATAATTTACCAAGTCAACTTTCAGGTGGTGAACAGCAGCGTGTAGCAATTGCAAGAGCTATAGCCATGAAGCCTAAGCTAGTATTGGCAGATGAACCTACTGGAAATTTAGATAGTGAAAATTCACAAATGATTGCAGACATTTTGTTTAAATATATTAAGGAAGAAAAATCATCTTTAATTATGGTCACCCACGATCTGAAACTTGCTAATAAAGCAAAAAGAAAAATCAAAATCAAAGATGGAAAAATTGTCTAAGCTTTCAGAGTACAAGTTGACTTTGGTATATGCCTTAAGAGACTTAAGCAGAAATTATAAAAAAATTTTTAGTATTATCTTAACACTTTTTATTAGTTTATTTATCTTAAGTTCAATTTTCACAATTGAAGATAGTTTAAACAAAGAACTAAATAATAACTCAAGAGCACTTTTGGGTGGTGATATAGAAATTGATTACAATCGTAATGTTGTCAATTTAGATTTAATTAACCAAGTTAAAGAATTTGCTACTGTTTCTCAAATGGTTGAGTTTAGCACCATGATCTCAACTACTGATAAATCAATATTTTCCAGAATTAAAACAGTAGATGAAAATTACCCATTATTTGGCAAAGTGGGTTATGAACCAAGTGGTGCATTTGAAAAGTTACAAACTACAGAAAACACAATACTTGTTAATGAAAATATTTTCAAAAATCTTAATTTAGAAATAAATGATAAAATCAAAGTTCAAGACAAACTTTTTACTGTAATTGGTATTGTAAAATCTGTGCCTGATATTGGGGGTGCTTTTGTATTTGGTGATTTTGCCTTAGCAGGAAAACAAACATTAGAACTGTTAAAACTTAATAATTTAGGTAGCTTTTTAAACTATGAATATAAAGTAAAATTTAATGAGAGGGATAATCCAAAAACTTTATCTAAAAGGATTGAACAATTATTTAAAGATGAAAAAAAAGTTAGACTTAGATATCATGAAAAATCTGATGGTCCTTTAAAGAGAATAATTGATAATTTCTCTCAATTTTTGTCCCTTGTATCAATTAGCGCAATGTTAATTGCTGGAATTGGGATTGCTAACACCCTACTTTCATTCATAAATCAGAACAATATGTCTATAGCAGTTAAGAAGTCTTTAGGCTTTTTCTCAAAGGATATTAAAATAGTCTACTATCTACAATTACTCATTTTATTATTATTAATTTCTATCGCGGCCTACTCTTTTAGTTTCTTTCTAGTCCCTATTGTGGATGTTTATTTGTCAGCTGGTCTTGGGTTAAATATTGAAGGTAGTTTTTCTATTATTAATTATTTCAAAGTTTTTTCAGTAGGTTTATTAGTATTAGTAATATTTTCTATACCAACCATTAATGCAATTGATCAGATTAAAGCTTCAAACTTGTTTCGTAATGTATTTCAAAACCTTCAGTTTTATTATTCTAAAAAATCAATCGTTTTAAGTCTATTTTTATTATCGATTTTGATTTCTTTATTTACTATTGGTTCAGCTCGACCCATTTTTAGCTTGGGTTATTTTGGAGCTTTCTTTGTTTGTCTATTGGTCTTCTATTTATTATCAAACTTAATTATTAAATTATTCAAAGGACTTAAAGAGCATCCAAATATTTCAATTAAAGTATCGGTTAAAAATATCACTCAAACTAAAAGTATTACTCCTATAACTATTATGTCCTTAGGTTTAGGTGTCACCTTATTGTTAACTTTAGCTTTTGTTGGTTCAAACTTTAAAAGAGAAATTGCAAAATCTATACCAGAACTTGCTCCTGATTATTTTTTCATTGGTATTCAAAACGATGAAAGGCAAATATTTGAAGATTTAATTTTTGATATGGATAAAGAAGCTAACCTTGAAGTTGTACCTATGGTCTCAACGGGTATTGTAAAAATTAATGGAATAGATCCAAATAGTTATATCGATTCGAGTAATGACAGCCACTGGGTAATTAGAAATGACAGAAGGTCTTCTTGGGCTGATAAAGTTTTAAAAGATAATCCGATTGTTGCCGGTGAATGGTGGGATTTAAGCAGACCTGATAAACTTCAAATTTCACTTGATAATAAAATTGCTAAAGATTTTAATATTGAAATTGGTGATATTTTTACACTAAATATTTATGGTCGTGAAATTGAAGGTGAGATCGTAAACTTTAGATTGGTTAACTACAGAGATTTTACTATTAACTTTGCAATGTTATTAAATCCTCAGTTTGCAAAAAATATACCTCATGAATATTTGGCCACTGCAAAGTTTAAAAGTTTAGAAAATTTTAACGAAATTGTCTTGTTGGATAAAATGCCTAGTCTTTCTATTATAAAAATTACTGATTACTTGGAAAAAGTAACCGATCTATTAAACAAAGTGTTTATTGCTGTAACTGTTATTTCCGCAATAACTATAGTCATTGGTTTAATTGTCATATCAAGCGCAATTATAGTTCAGGGAAAAATTAAAGAATTTCAAAACTTAATATTTAAAATTCTAGGCTTTTCTAAGGTTGAGGTTGTGCTCTCTTCAATCATTGAGTTTTTTATTATATTCACATCCATAATTCTAATAGCTCTATTTTTTGCAGTTATAGGTTCACAATTTATCATCGAAAATATTTTCCAAATTACTTGGATGTTTGATTTGGCAATATTTTTAAAGGTAACTATTGGTATTGGACTTGCTACATTAATTTTAATTATGATTACTAATTTTAAGTATTTAAGCCCTAAAGTTTACCCACTTATAAGAAATCAATAATTTTTTGATTTGCATGAAGTTCTGATAATTTTCTAGCAGCGGATAAACCTGTGTAACCAGCACCTACTATTAACCAGTCACAGAATTCATTTTTTTCTAAAGTTTTTATATTAGATCTTGCATCAGGTCATTGATCCAACCACACCTATTATCATTAACTACATTCATGTAGTTAAATTATGACAGATAAGATATTTTTAAAAGATCTTAAGATACCAATGAAGGTTGCTTAATCATGTCTTCTTTATTGATCCCCGCAACTTTAACAGGAGCTTTCATTGCATCTCTTCTGAAAGGCTCACCCAGTTCTTGGTTTAGAATTACTTCAATAAATGTTGTAATTCCTTTCTTTTGATCTTCACAAGACTGTTTAATAGCAGCTGTGGTCTCTTCCATTGTACGAACCGTAACTCCTTTTAATCCACAAGCATCAGCAACTTTTGCATAACTTAAATTAGGATCAAGTTCTGTTCCAATAAAATTATCATCATACCATAAGGTTGTATTTCTTTTTTCCGCTCCCCACTGATAATTTCTGAAAATTACCATTGAAATTGCTGGCCATTCAGGTCTTGCCACGGAACTCATTTCGTTCATACTTATTCCAAACGCACCATCTCCTGCAAAACCTATTACTGGTGTATCAGGACATCCAATTTTTGCTCCAAGAATCGATGGAAAACCATAACCACATGGACCAAATAATCCCGGTGCTAAATATTTTCTACCTTTTTCGAATGTAGGATAAGCATTTCCAATTGCACAGTTATTACCAATATCACTTGATATAATTACATCATCAGGCATACCTGCTTGAATTCCTCTCCATGCTTCTCTAGGAGACATTCTATCTGCATCCCTTTTTCTAGCCTCAGCATTCCAAACTGTACCTTCATCATCATCCTCGTGATCTAAGCTTGACAATTCTTGTAACCAAGCTGATTTAGTTTGGTGAATAGTATTTTTTCTTTCTTCTCTATTCGTATCTCCTGCTGTTGGGGAGAGTTGAGCTAAAATTTGTTGAGCTACTAGTTTTGCATCCCCACAAATACCAACTGATACTTTTTTAGTTAAACCAATTCTATCTGAGTTCATATCAACTTGAATGATGCTTGCGTCTTTTGGCCAATAATCCATTCCATAACCTGGTAAAGTTGAGAAAGGATTTAATCTTGTACCAAGTGCAAGAACAACATCTGCTTTGCTAATTAATTCCATTCCAGCTTTTGATCCATTATATCCTAATGGTCCAGCAGCTAATGGGTGACTCCCAGGAAAGCTGTCATTATGTTGGTACCCAGAACAAACTGGGGCATCTAGTTTTTCAGCTAATTTTTTACAATCTTCAATCGCTCCACCAATCACAACACCAGCACCAGATAATATTACTGGAAACTTAGCATTTGATAATAAGTCAGCAGCTTTTTTAATTGCCTCAACACCACCTGCTTGTTTTTCTAATCTTACAATTGGAGGAAGGTCTATATCGATTACTTGTGTCCAATAATCTCTTGGAACATTTATTTGTGCTGGAGCTGATCCTCTAATTGCTTTTTCGATTACTCTATTTAATACTTCTGCCATTCTTGAAGGGTCTCTAACTTCTTCTTGATAGCAAACCATATCTTTAAATAAATTCATTTGTTCTACTTCTTGAAAACCACCTTGGCCCATAGTTTTATTTGCAGCTTGTGGTGAAACTAAAAGTAACGGTGTGTGATTCCAGTATGCAGTTTTAATTGGTGTAACAAGACCAGTAATTCCAGGGCCATTCTGTGCAATAACCATTGACATTTTACCAGTAGACCTGGTGTAACCATCTGCAATTAATCCACCATTAGTTTCGTGTGCTACATCCCAAAAAGTTATTCCAGCATCAGGAAAGATATCTGAGATAGGCATAAAGGCTGAACCAATTATTCCGAATGCGTGTTCAATTCCGTGCATTTGTAAAACTTTTACAAAAGCTTCTTCTGTTGTCATTTTGGTCATAATAATTGGCCTTTCTGTCTAAGTTGTTTAAAAATTTTATAAATTAATTTGTTAATTTAAAGGATTAATATATAAGAATTAGAAAATTTCAAACAAACAAATCGACACAATTATGGCTACAGATATCATTATACATGACGAAAAAGACAACGTAGGAGTGGTTGTTATTGATAAAATTATTCCAAAACAAGATTGTGCTTGCTGGATTATGGAGAATGATAAAACAATTCAAATTCAATCTGTAGATGAAATTCAATTAGGACATAAGATTGCAATGGTTGACCTTAATGAAGGTGATACTATTTTGAAATATGGTCATGACATTGGAAAAGTAGTTAAATCAATCAAAAAAGGTGAGCATGTTCATGTTCACAATGTTAAAACGAAGAAGTGGTAAAAAATATGGAAATTCCAAAAAGTTTTTTAGGTTATAAAAGAGAAAATGACCGAGTTGGTACTAGAAATCATGTAATTATCTTACCTGTAGATGATATTTCAAATGCCTGTGCTGAAGCTGTAGCAAATAATATTAAAGGTACAATGGCCCTTCCTCACTCTTATGGGAGACTTCAATTTGGAGCAGACTTAGATCTTCATTTTAGAACAATGATTGGGACTGGAAAAAACCCTAACGTTGCTGCTGTAATTGTTATTGGAATTGAGCCTAAATGGACAAAAAGAATTGTTGATGAAATTGCTAAAACTGGAAAACCAGTAGA
>CAJQSG010000031.1 GCA_905612525.1 uncultured Candidatus Pelagibacter sp.
AAGTTTATCATAATAGAATTTGGAAAGATGGAACTATAGAGTCTGACTGTATAAAAAGTGAATCAATAAAAAGACTTCATAAAAATTATCATTCAGTAGCAATTAAAATACTCAATAAGTATGCACCACGAAAAACTGAATTATATCAATATTCTGATTTCCATATCGTAAAAGCTGGGCCTAATTTTTCTTTTCCAATTCACACAGATACATATAATAAACTTTTAAGTGGAGTAGTTTATTTAACACCAAAAAAGAATATGGGAACAACTTTATATAGTACTGATAAAAAAAAAAGTAAAACTATAGAATGGAAACAAAATAAAGCGTTATTTTTTTCAAGAACTGACGATACTCTTCACAGTTATGCCTCAGACTCAATATCAGATAGAATTACTTTAATTTATAACTTGATGACAGTAGACTTAAAAAGTGTTTGTAAAGCTGAGAAAAAATTCTATCCATATATTTATCTAAAGTTAAAATTAAATAATTTTTTTAATTTTGATGTTAAATAAAATATATTTTTTAGAGAATTAGTTTTTCTAGGTACCTTTTTTTACAAAATATTTTGGAAAAAAAATTGCAGATATTAATTGGTTAAAAATAAATTGATTTAATTTTATTAGCAAAATTTATATAGATTTTAGAAATTTCATGATCTGGGTTAGCCTCTACAATTGGTTTTCCTTCGTCACCGCATTTTCCAACTTCAGGATCAATAGGAATTTCTCCTAGAAATTCTTTATTAAATTCTTCTGCTGTTCTTTTGACACCACCTTCACCAAAAATTTTGTATTTTTTACCATCATCACCAGTGAAGTAACTCATGTTATCAACTAGACCTAAAATTTTAACACCGAGTTTATCAAACATTTTAATTCCCCTTTTAACATCTAATAGCGCAACTTCTTGAGGGGTAGAAACTATGATTGCTCCATCCATTTTAATTTCTTGAGAAAAAGTTAGTTGAGTATCCCCAGTTCCTGGTGGCATATCAACAATTATAAAATCTAAATCTTTCCAGCCTACCTTTTGAGTAAAAGTTTTAATTGCACTAGTCACCATAGGTCCACGCCAAATCATAGGTGTTTGCTGATCAGCAAGAAATCCAATAGACATACATTGAATATCATATTTAATAATAGGAGTTAAAGTTTGACCATCACTTTTTGGTTTTTCATTAATATCAAACATTTTTGGAATTGATGGGCCATATATATCTGCATCAAGCAATCCAACTTTACAACCAATTTGTTTTAAAGCTAAAGCAAGATTCGTTGCAAAAGTAGACTTTCCAACACCACCTTTGGCACTTGAAACAGCTATTGTAAATTTTGTTCCTAAAATTGGGTTCTTTGTAAACTTTTTAGGCTCTAATTTTCTCTTCATTGCGTCACTTAGTTCTGGCTTTTTATCTGTCATATTTTTATCATTACTTGTTTTTTGTTAGAAAGACATTATATACTTTGTCATATGTCTGATGATTTTCAAGGTAGAGGCGGAAGTCCATGGGGGAAACCTCCAGGAGGAGGAAATGGTTCAGGTAAAGGACCTACACCACCAGATATTGATGCAATAATTAGAGACATTCAAAGTAAGATTAATAAATTTTTACCTGGTGGAAGTTCATCGGGAGGAAAACCAATAGGTTTGGTTTTAATTATTCTAGCATTCTTATGGCTAGCAAGTGGCCTTTACAGAGTGCTGCCTGATGAACAAGGTGTAGTACTTAGATTTGGTAAATTTGTAAAAACTACTCAACCAGGATTAAATTATCACATTCCTTTCCCAGTTGAGTCTGTTCAAACACCAAAAGTTACAAAGGTTAATAGAATAGATATTGGATTTAGATCTGAAAGAGATAGTGGATTTTCTTCTGGTGGTGGAGTTGCTGATGTACCTCAAGAAAGCTTAATGTTAACTGGCGATGAAAATATTGTTAATATAGATTTTTCAGTATTCTGGGTTATTAAAGATGCAGGTAAATTTTTATTTCAAATTCAAGATCCTGAGGGAACTGTAAAAGCAGCAGCAGAAACAGCAATGAGAGAAGTAATTGCCAAAAGTAATATTCAACCAATTCTGACTGAGGGTAGAGCTCAAATTGAAATTGAGACACAAGAGATCATTCAATCAATATTAGATGAATACAATAGTGGTATTCAAATTACACAAGTTCAAACACAAAAAGCAGATCCGCCTGACCAAGTAATTGATGCGTTTAGAGATGTTCAAGCAGCAAGAGCTGATATGGAAAGATCTAAAAATGAAGCAGAGGCTTATGCTAACGATGTAATC
>CAJQSG010000032.1 GCA_905612525.1 uncultured Candidatus Pelagibacter sp.
GTAAAAGATGTGGGCACCTAGATAATAAAGAATTAATTTCAACTGAAGCCATGGTTAAAAAAATTAAGGAATGTGTTGCAGCCAAACAGGATGAAAATTTTAAGATTATAGCAAGATCTGACGCTAAAGGTGTTGAGGGTATAGATAAGATGATTGATAGATGTAAGGCTTATATTGATGCTGGTGCAGAAATTATTTTTCCTGAGGCATTACAAGATGAAAAAGATTTTGAAAAAGTTAGAAAAGAACTTTCATGCTATTTGCTTGCTAACATGACTGAATTTGGAAAATCTAAACTTTTTAACTATAAAGAATTAGAAAATTTTGGATATAATATCGTGATTTATCCTGTAACCACACAAAGGTTGGCTATGAAAAATGTAGAAGATGGACTTAAGGACATTTTTGTAAATGGACATCAGAACAATATTATTGATAAAATGCAAACTAGAAAAAGATTATATGAGCTAGTGGAGTACGAAAAATATAACTCATTAGATGAAAAAATTTATAATTTTAGTACAGAGGGACATGAATAATGAGTGATGAAATTAAAAAAGGTCTACTAGGTATAGTTGTTGATGAAACTGAAGTTTCAAAAGTTATGCCCGAAATTAATTCTCTAACTTATAGGGGTTACGCTGCTCAAGATTTATGTGCTAGATGTGATTTTGAAGAAGTCGCATACTTAATTTTAAATAAAGAGTTACCTAACAAAAAACAACTTAAAGAATTTAAAAAAGAAATATCTAAAGAAATAACTTTATCAAAAAATTTAATAAATATTTTGAAACAAATTCCAAAAAAATCTCATCCTATGGATGTTGCAAGAACTGCTGTTAGTTTTATGGGTCTTGAAGATAAAGAGACTAAAGATAACTCACCAAATTCAAATTTGAGAAAAGCAATAAGAATACTTTCAAAAACACCAACTGCATTGGCAGCTTTTTATAGACTTAGAAAAGGAAAAAAAATCATAGCTCCAAAGAAAAATCTTAACTTTTCTGAAAATTTTTTCCATATGTGTTTTGGGAAAGTTCCAAATAAAGAAATTGTGAAAGCTTTTGATGTGTCTTTAATTTTATATGCCGAACATAGCTTTAATGTTTCAACTTTTACAGCCAGAACTATTACAAGTAGCTTATCTGATATTCATGGTGCAATAACAGGTGCTATTGCAAGTCTAAAAGGTCCTCTTCATGGTGGTGCTAATGAAGAAGTAATGCACATGATGAAAAAAATTAAAAAGCCTGAAAATGCATTAAAATGGATTACTAATGCTTTAAAAAATAAAGATGTGGTAATGGGATTTGGTCATCGTGTTTACAAAAGTGGCGACTCAAGAGTTCCTACTATGAGAGAATATTTTAAAAGAGTGGCCATTATTAAAAAAGATAAAACATTTGAAAAAATATACGACATTGTTGAGAAGGTAATGATTAAAGAAAAAAATATTTATCCTAATGTTGACTACCCTACTGGACCTACTTACCATTTAATGGGCTTTGATACTGATTTCTTTACACCTATATTTGTAATTTCAAGAATTACAGGTTGGTCAGCGCATATTATGGAGCAACATGCTGCTAATAAGTTGATTAGACCTCTTGCTAGTTACAAGGGTAATAAGCATAGAAAAGTTTTACAATTAAATCAGAGATAATTTTATAAAAAACTAACCACGTCAAATGGATTTGGTCTTTTTCTTTCCAGTGGCTCTTCAATTTTGTGGCCAATATAAATAAAACCAGAAATCTTGTCCTTGTTTATATTGCCGCCTAAAAATTGGAGCATTTTATCATTATATGCATACCATTCTGTTAACCATTGAGCTGCATAACCCATTGATTGTGCAGATGACAGTAAATTCATACAGACCGCACCTGATGATAAATGCATTTCCCACTCTGGTATACTTGGGTGGTCGATTGGTGTTGAGATAACAGCTATTACAGCTCCAGCTCTCTGAAGTTTTTTTGACTCTTTTTCTTGAAATTTATTATCCATATTTGGATTTTTTTTAATAAATTCTGAAAGTATTATCTTGGTATCGACAACTTTTAGAGAATCTCCCTGGATAACTACTAACTTCCAAGGGTTAAGAGCACCATGGTCTGGTACTCTTATACCCGATTCTATAATCAAATTTAAATCATCTTTATCAATAGGCTTGGATGACATTTTCCTGGCGATAACAGATCGTCTTTTAGAAAAAAAATTACTTACTTCACTCATAGTGTCACTTACTTTCTGCACATATGGGTTTAAGATAAAATTAACTAAATGCTTCTGTCCAACTTCCTTGAGTAGATGCTTTAGAGTACTCAGTTGAACGACCTTCAAAAAAGTTCATATGTTCAACACCGTTCAGCATATCGTCAAGCCAAGTTAAAGGATTTTTATCAATGTCATAAATTGCCTCTAGACCAAGTTGCGTAAGTCTTCTGTTGGCAATAAATCTAATATAATCTTTAACTTCTTTTCCAGTTAGACCTTCCATAGGACCCATTTGGAAAGCTAGATCAATAAAAGCATCCTCATGCTCTATAATTGTTCTACAAGCTTGATAAAGTTCTTTCTTAAATTCAGGTGTCCAGATTTCTGGGTTTTCATGAATAAACTCTTTAAACAATCTAATCATAGAATTACAATGAAGAGTTTCATCTCTTACTGACCAAGTAACAATCTGGCCCATGCCTTTCATCTTATTGTGTCTTGGAAAGTTAAGTAAGATTGCAAAACTTGCAAATAATTGTAAGCCTTCAGTGAATGCACTAAATACAGCTACTGTTAATGCGATATCTTTTTTTGAACTCATATCAAAATTTTGCATGTAGTCGTATTTATCTTTCATCTCTTTATATTTCATGAAAGCAGAATATTCTGATTCAGGCATTCCAATAGTATCAAGTAAATGAGAGTATGCAGCAATGTGAACTGTTTCCATTGAAGCGAAAGCAGTCATCATCATCAATACTTCTGTTGGTTTGAATACAGTTGTATAATGTCTTAAATAGCAATTTTGTACCTCAACATCAGCTTGGGTAAAAAATCTAAAAATTTGAGTTAATAAATTTTTCTCTGACACTGTTAGACTTTTTTGCCAATCTCTAACATCATCTCCTAATGGTACTTCTTCTGGCAACCAATGAATTCTTTGTTGAGTTAGCCAAGCATCATAACACCATGGATATCTAAACGGTTTGTAAACTGGGTTTTCAACTAATAATCCCATTTTTTGTGGTTGAACAATTTCTTTTTTTTCAGGCTGAATAATTTCAGACTTCATTTTTTCTATTGACATGATAGGCACTCCTCATACTCTGGTTGTTCAGTTGTTTGTTTTTTTTTATAAACGTTAGCAGTGACATCAGTTTTTGTAGCATCACTAATATTTTCTGCACGTTGAATTGATTTAGACCTACAGTAATAAAGGCTCTTTAAACCTTTTTTCCAAGCATCAAAATGAATTTTATGTAGTTCTCTTTTGTGAATATCTGCAGGTAAAAATAAGTTAACTGACTGAGCCTGAGAAATAAACGGAGTTCTATCTCCACTTAATTCAATTATCCATTTTTGGTCTAATTCAAAAGCAGTCTTAAATACGTCTTTTTCAATATCTGATAAGAAATCTAGGTGTGATATAGATCCTTGATTGTTTGTGATACCGGACCAAATATCATCTGTATTTTTTCCATATTTTTCTAGAACTTTGACTAAATATCTATTTCTAACATTAAAAGATCCTGATAAAGTTTTGTGAGTATAGCTATTCGCAGCAACAGGCTCTACTCCTGGAGAGGCTCCACCACAAATTACAGATATAGAAGCTGTCGGTGCAATTGCAGTTTTGTTAGAAAATCTTTCATTAAATCCGTAATCTGCAGCATCCGGACAAGCACCTCTTTCATCAGCTAAATCTTTTGATGCTTGATCGACGCCTTCTTGAATATTTTTGAATATTTTTTTATTCCAAACCTTGCTCATTACAGACTCAAGAGGAATATTATTTTTTTGTAGATAAGAGTGGAAACCCATTACTCCAAGTCCAACACTTCTTTCTCTTTCTGCCGCATACGTTGCATCCGAAAACTGTTCTGGTGCTTTATTAATAAAGTCAGAAAGAACATTATCTAAAAATCTCATGACATCATTAAGCATATCTTTATCATCTTTCCACTCATCATATTTTTCTAAATTAAGCGATGATAAACAGCATACCGCTGTTCTGTCTCTTCCATCTTTATCTATTCCAGTTGGAAGTGTTATTTCACTGCATAGATTAGAAGTTTTAACTGTAAGACCAGCTAGCTTGTGGTGCTGTGGAATTTGTCTATTAACTGTATCAATATAAATAATATAAGGTTCGCCTGTTTCAATTCTTGCAGTCAGTAATCTAATCCATAAATTTCTAGCTGCCATTGTTGATTGAATAGATCCATCAGCTGGACTTTTTAATGCCCACTGTTCATCATTTTCAACAGCTCTCATAAATGCATCTGATAATAAAACTCCATGATGTAAATTTAATGCTTTTCTATTTGGGTCACCACCTGTTGGTCTTCTCATTTCAATAAACTCTTCAATTTCAGGATGATCAATTGGAAGGTAACAAGCAGCCGATCCTCTTCTTAATGAACCTTGACTAATTGCCATTGTTAAAGAATCCATTACTTTAATAAATGGAATTATTCCTGATGTCTTTCCAACTTTACCAATTTTTTCTCCAATAGATCTTAGGTTACCCCAGTAACTTCCAATTCCACCACCTTTAGCTGCTAACCAAACATTCTCACTCCATAGATCAAGTATTCCATTTAAGCTGTCTGACGCTTCATTTAAGAAACATGAAATTGGTAAACCTCTTTTCGTTCCACCATTTGACAAAACTGGAGTCGCTGGCATGAACCATAAATTACTAATGTAGTTATAAATTCTTTGTGCATGTAAATTATCATCAGAGTATGCACTTGCAACACGGGCAAATAAATCTTGATAAGATTCGTTTGGACCTAAATACCTATCTGTCAAAGTTGCTCTACCAAAATCTGTTAATTTAGAATCTCTTGTTCTATCAATCTTAATAATGATGCCTTTTTCATTTTGAAAAAGTTCAGTGTCATTACTAAGTGAAAATAAATCAGGCCCTTTATTTTTTGAAAGCTCGCTATTATTGGGGGTATATTCGGAGACAGCTTTCTTGAGTGCCTGTGATAGTATTTTGTTCATATTTTAATATTTTATAAGTTTATTTTTACAAAACAACTACATGTTGTATGCTGAAAGCATTGATATACCATATAAATAATTATTCAACAGAACGTTTATAGAACATAGAAAAGAAAAATCAATAAAAAAATAAAATGAATGTAAGAAAGGTTAATAATGACAACAAATTTAAAAATAGACCCATATGGCTTCAGAGAGTATGACGCAAGGTGGCTCTATGAGAAGGACATAAACAGAATCGGAATAGAGAATCTCGGTAAAGGTTTAGGTACTCAAATTATAAAACATACAAAAAAAACAAATCCAAGAGTAATCGTGGGTCATGATTATAGATCTTACAGTGAAGAAATAAAAACTGCTCTTAAAAAAGGACTGCTTTCAACGGGATGTAATATTGAAGACATAGGTTTGTCTCTATCCCCTACTGTTTATTTTGCACAATTTAATTTAGATGCTGATGCTGTTGCAATGGTTACAGCTAGTCACAATGAAAATGGCTGGACTGGAGTTAAAATGGGTATCAAAAAAGGTTTAACTCATGCACCAGAAGAGATGAAAGAATTAAAAGAAATTACCTTAAATGAAAATTTCATAAAAGGTGAAGGTAGTGAAAAACAAATAGAAGGTTTTCAACAAATTTATAAGGATGATTTAATAAATAAAAATAAAATCAAAAAGAAAATTAAAGCAGTTGTTGCATGTGGTAATGGTACAGCTGGAATATTTGCCCCTGAAATTTTAAGAGGAATTGGTTGTGAAGTAATAGAATTAGATTGCAATCTTGATTGGACTTTTCCAAAATATAATCCAAATCCTGAAGATTTAGAAATGTTACATGCAATTGCAAAGGCTGTAAAAGATAATAATGCTGATATTGGTTTTGGCTTTGATGGTGATGGTGATCGAGTTGGTGTAATTGATAATACGGGGAATGAAATATTTTCAGATAAAATTGGATTATTAATCGCTAGAAATTTATCAAAAACTCACAAAGGCTCAAAGTTTATCGTTGATGTAAAATCAACTGGATTGTACGCAACTGATGAAGTTTTAGCGAAAAATGACTGTGAAACTATTTATTGGAAGACAGGTCACTCACATATTAAAAGAAAAGTTAATACAGAAAAAGCTTTAGCAGGATTTGAAAAAAGTGGTCACTTTTTCTTTAATCAACCTTTAGGTTTTGGTTATGATGATGGAATTAATTCAGCTATTCATGTGTGTCATCTATTAGATAATCAAAATAAATCTATGCATAAAATTATAAAAGAGCTACCCAATACTTTTCAAACACCAACGATGGCACCTTTTTGTAAAGATGAAGAGAAATATCAAGTAGTTGAAGAACTGGTTAAACAAGTAAACGCTATTAAAGATAATAAAACTAAAATTGATGGGCAAGAGATTAGTGAAGTACTAACGGTCAATGGTATAAGATTTTCTTTTAAAGATGGATCGTGGGGATTAATTAGAGCTTCATCAAATAAACCATCATTAGTTATTGTAACAGAAAGCCCAACATCAGATGAGAGAAAGAAAAAGATCTTTGATTTTATTGATGATCTTTTACAAAAAACTGGCAAAGTTGGCGAATATGATCAAAAGATATAATTTTTTATTAATATTCATCTCACTTATTAGCTTAAAAAGTCATGCATTGAGTCCGGAATATGAGAAGGAATTATTCATAGGGTGTTATAGCAATTCTAAACAATACCTTGGTTCAAAAGGTGCTAAAGTGTACTGCAACTGCTCAATTGATAAAATAAATAAAAGATTTTCTGACATGGAGATAGATTTAATCTTTCAAATGAAGCCTAAAGAAATAATGAAGGCTACAGAGTTTGCTGCAAAAGAGTGTGAAAATAAAAAATAAATATTTTTAAAAAACTAAAAAGATATTAAAACTTTCAAATACAAAATATAAAAAATTTTGACCTTGGAGCGTAAATTGTAAAATCTCCCTAGTTTAATTTAGCAGTTAAGTGGGTCCAACTATTGCTGAAAAACTCCTAGCAAATCTAAAAAGAAGCTAGTAAGTAACTAATATTAAGTGTAATCAAGCTACTATGCTCACACCACGCGATTATATTTCCTTATATTTACTAGTTATAGTTTTGACAATAGTCTCAGTAAACTTTTTATATCGCCTATATTTTTAAAAACACAGTAAATTTTAATGAACAATCTAATATTATTTATAGTTACTCTTTTTTGTTGGTCACCAACCTGGTATATTATCAAATTTCAATTAGGATATGTTGATCCACTAGTTTCAGTTTTTTATAGATTTATTGCGGCTTCATTAATTATTTTTATCTATCTAATAATAAAAAATAAAAAACTAAAATTTTCTTTTAATCAACATATGTGGTTTCTATTTTTTGGAAGTTGTCTTTATTCTATAAATTATGTTTTCTTTTATTTATCTAATACTTATTTGATTAGTGCATTCCCAGCGATAGTTTTCTCAACAGTGGTAATAATGAATATTTTAGGTGAAAAATTTTATTTTAAAAAAAAAGCTTCTATAAAAACCTTAGTTGGTGTGATGATTGGCATGATTGGAATTGTGATTATATTTAATGATGAAATTTTTAATTTTAGTTTTAATAATGATACACATATAGGACTTTTCTTAGCACTACTTGGAACTTTTTGTGCATCTACAGGCAACATGGTTCATCAAAGAAATTTGAATAATAATTTTCCCTTAATCGAAACAATTGCTTATGCAATGCTGTATGGATCTTTGGTAACACTATTGATTACCCAAATAAAAGGTACTGAGTTATTATTTGAATTTACTTTTAGTTATATTGCATCTCTAGCCTATCTTTCTATTGTTGGTTCCATTTTT
>CAJQSG010000033.1 GCA_905612525.1 uncultured Candidatus Pelagibacter sp.
CTAAAGTTTATTTTAAATTCTTTTAATAATTGGTTTTCAATATGACTCTGAATCCATGTTTTGTCATATAAAACAGGGATCGATAGGTAAAATAGATAAAAAAACAATAAAGAAATAAAAGTTATTAGATATTTATTAAAATTACTAATTTTAAAATTACTATTTGTTTTATTCTGAACTTTGAATATTGTCCTTTTAATTAAATTATTAAAATTTTTTACTAATTGTTTCATAAATAAGATTGAAATTTAGTTAGCTTATAATGATATTTTAAAAAATGATAAACTCTGAATATTTAAATAATCTCAACAAAGCTCAAAAAGAGGCCGTTTTACACCTTGATGGTCCTTTACTTATAGTTGCTGGAGCCGGCTCTGGTAAAACTAAGGTTCTCACGTCAAGAATTGCTCATATTATTAAAGAAAAAAAAGCATTCCCAAATCAAATATTATCTGTAACTTTTACCAATAAAGCAGCTAAAGAAATGCATAGTAGAGTTAGTTATATACTTAATTCTGAAGCAATTGGCTTATCATGGCTTGGAACATTTCACTCCATCTGTGCAAAACTATTAAGAAAACATGCACCTGCATGTGGATTAACTTCAAACTTTACAATTATCGATACTGATGACCAAGTACGATTAATAAAAAATATATGCAAGGCTGAAAATATAGACATTAAACAATTGGCACCTAAGTATATTTTATCGATTATTGATAAGTGGAAAAACAAAGGGTTTTATCCGAGTGACGTAATTATTAATAAAAATGATATATATGAAAAAACTGTACATCCTCTTTATAAAATTTATCAACAAAAATTATTAGACTTAAATGCGTGCGATTTTGGTGATTTAATTTTACATGTTGTAAAAATTTTTGAAAGAAATCTGGATATAAGAAAAATATACTCAAATAATTTTAAATATATATTGGTAGATGAATATCAAGATACAAATTATATTCAAAGCAGATGGTTATATTTATTATCAGAAAAACATATGAATATATGCTGCGTTGGTGATGACGATCAATCTATTTATAGTTGGCGTGGAGCAGAGATTAAAAATTTTCTAGAATTTGATCAAGTTTATAAAGAATCAAAAGTAATACGACTAGAAGAAAACTATCGATCTTCTCAAAATATTTTATCTGTTGCCTCAAATCTTATTGCTCACAATCAAAACAGAGTTGGAAAAACTTTAAAAACTACAATGGAGGAAGGTGATTTAGTTAAACTCAACTGTTTTAAAAATGGAAAAGACGAAGCTATTGGTGTTTCTGATGAAATAGAAAAAAAACTGAAAAAAAAATATTCTTTTAATAATATTGCTATTTTAGTTAGAGCTATATTTCAAACTAGAGAGTTTGAGGAACGCTTTTTAAAAATTGGAATGCCCTATAGAATTCTAGGTGGAACTAAATTTTATGAGAGAACTGAAATTAAAGACTGTGTTGCCTATCTAAGGTTAATTCATCAACCAAAAGATGACTTGGCTTTTGGCAGAATAGTAAACAACCCCAAGAGATCTATTGGTGAAAGTACTATAAAATTAATGAATACGTTCTCCAAGGAGAATTCTGTAAGTCTAGAAGTCGCTTCAAAAATATTAATTGAACAAAATTTAATTAAACCGAAAACAAAAATTGGTCTTAAATCTTTTTTATTTTTTGTTGACAAGTGGAGAAACGATATAAATATTAAAAATATTAGTCACGTGAAATTATTACAATTTGTCTTGGATGAATCTGGATATTCAGCAATGCTTAAAAATAAAAAAGATGTTGAAAACGAAAGCAGACTGGAAAACATTAAAGAACTTTTGAGTGCGATGAAGGAATTTGATGGTTTAGAAAGTTTTTTAGAGCATGTGGCTTTAGCAACATCAATTGATCAAGACTGGGACGGAGAAAAAGTAAATATGATGACTATGCATGGCTCAAAAGGCCTTGAATTTGACGTTGTATTTCTTCCGGGCTGGGAAGAAGGTCTATTTCCACATCAAAAATCAATTGAAGAAAAAGGTCAGAGTGGGCTCGAAGAAGAAAGAAGGTTGGCATATGTTGGTATAACTAGGGCAAAAAAAAAGGCCCTAATCTCATTTGCTATGAATAGATTTTACCAAGGTAATTGGATTGATAGTATGGCTTCTAGGTTTATTGAGGAATTACCTGAAAAATTTCTAGAGAAAAATTCATTTTTTGATGATGCTAAAGATGATAATAGTGATTTTGATTTTAACCAAGATTTTGAAATTGAAGAAGGAACTAGAAGTCCTGGCTGGATCAGATATCAAAAAAGAATTAAATGATTAAAAATAGAATTACAAAGTTAAAAGAATTAATAAAAATCAATGATTTAGACGGTTATATAATACCAAAAAATGATGCTTATTTTTCTGAATACTCCTACCCAGATAGATTAAAATTAATCACTAATTTCAGTGGTTCCGCAGGTTTTGCAGTAATCTTAAGGAATAAAAATTATTTATTTGTTGATGGAAGATATACGATTCAAGCACAAATTCAATCTGGTAAATATTTTAAAATAATTGAAGTTTCTAAATTTTTAGCTAAGTGCATTTTAAAAAACACTAAAAAAAAACTATTATTAGGTTTTGATCCACAATTATTTACAAATTTAAGCTTAAAAAAAAATTTTGCTAAGGATTTTAATTTATTACCTATTGCTGAAAATTTAATAGACAAAATTTTTAAAAATAAGACACAAAAATCTATTTCTTCATTTTATAATTTGAATAGTAAAATTACTGGTGAAGGAATAAGTTCAAAAATAAATAGACTAATAAAGATAATGAAATCTAATAATATTGATAATATTTTTATTAGTGCTCCAGAAAATGTGGCGTGGTTATTAAATATCAGAGGTAATGATAATCCACATAGTCCAATACCAAATTG
>CAJQSG010000034.1 GCA_905612525.1 uncultured Candidatus Pelagibacter sp.
ATTTAATAAACAATTTGATCTAGTTAAAATTATACAAGCTACAAATGTAAATATTAATAATTTTAAATGGATTTTTTATACTCCGGTAGTTTCTGTGGAAAATCAAACAATACAAATGACTGAACAAATCTATGTTACAACACATTTTAATATGGAGAAAATTAGCAGTTTATTTAGCAACCTGGCGTCGCTAAATATATTTGAACTATTGAGTCTAAAAAAAGACTATAAAGACCTAGGTTATTCTACAAATGAGGTTGACTTACATATGTACAAATTGTTTTCTTTGCCTTTTTATTTGGCAATCATGACAGTTTTTGCCTCCATAATAATGCTAAATATTAAAAGAAATAAATCTCTAATTTTTCACATTATATTTGGTATATTGTTGTCTGTACTGATTTACTATTTATACTATTTATTTAACTTATTTGGAGAAAATGGGAAAATACCACTATTGATTACAGTGTGTTTACCGTTATTGATATTAACAATTTTTATATTAATAGGAATGATTAGAATTAATGAAAAATAAAAATTTATTTGTTGTTTTAATTTTTTTGCTAACTTGTTCTACGAAAATATTTGCAGAAAATTTTATTTTTGAAACTACAGAAATTCAACTCTCAGATGGTGGTAACATCATAAGCGCTGCAAAAGGAACGGTTATATCTAAGTTCGATAAATTGGAAATTGAAGCAGAAACCTTTCAATATAATAAGAAAAAACTTATATTAACAGCAACAAATGGTGTCGCTAGATTGCCTAATGAAAATATTAAAATAAAAGCTAATCAATTTTTATATGATCAAAATCTCTATGTACTTACTGCAACTGGAAATGTAGAAATAAGAGATATTACAAATAAACTCCTGATTGAGTCAGAGAGTATTTCTTTTAATTCTAAAAGTAAATATATGAAATCAGAAAGTGATTCAACCATTGAAGATAATAATGGGAATTTTTTTTCAACAAAAAAATTTTCCTATTCACCTGATGTTCGTATTATAAAATTTACTGATGTTGAATTAATCGATGTAGAGAAAAATATTACCAAAATAAGAAATATGTATCTGAATTTAAATACAAATCAAATTCTGGGAAAAGATTTTTCTATGGATTTTAATAACGATTCTTTTAATAAAAATAATGACCCCCGTTTAAAAGGTAATGCTTTTTCAAGTAAAGATGATATTTCAATAATCTCAAAGGGTATTTTTACTACATGCAAAAAAAATGATACGTGTCCTCCTTGGCAAATTAGTGCAAAAAAAATTACACATAACAAGAAAAAACAAATACTCTATTATGATAATGCTTGGCTAAAATTATACGATGTACCTGTACTTTATTTTCCGAAATTTTTTCACCCAGATCCATCTGTAAAAAGACAGTCTGGTTTTCTAATGCCATCTGTGGTTAGTTCTTCAAATTTAGGATCAGCATTTAACCTACCTTATTATCAGGTTATTGCTGACAATAAAGACATGACAATAAGTCCTAGACTTTACGCGGACCAAAAAATATTACTCCAGGCAGAATACAGAGAAGAAAATAAAAAATCTAAACATACTGTAGATTTTGGTAGTGTGATAAATAAAGGTGAAACTGACAAAAACCATTTTTTTTCTAAATATATAAAAAATATAGATTTTTTTAGTTTTGACGATACAGATCTAAAGTTAAATTTACAGCTGAGTTCAGATGAAACTTATTTAAAGGCTTATAAAATAACCTCGCCTCTTATTACAAATAGAAATTTACTCAATTCATCTATTGAGATTGATGCTTATAGTGAAGATTTAACTTTTAACAGTAATTTAAGGGTTATAAAGGATTTGTCTAAGAAGGATGATGATAGATATGAGTTTATATATCCATCATATAATTTATCAAAAAAATTAAATCATATAAACTTATTTAAGGGAGACTATGTCCTTGACTCTAATGGGTATATGAAAAATTATGAAGGTAATACATACGAAAAAATTATAACTAATGATTTAAAATTTAGTTCAGATTCATCATTATCTAAAAGTGGAATTGTAAATAAATATAACTTTCTAATTAAAAATGTAAATACTGATACAAAAAATTCTTCTAAATATAAATCAAAAACAAATTATGAAATAGCTTCTATTTTTGAATATAATTTATCGTATCCTTTAATAAAAAATAAAAAAGATACCTACAGTATATTAAACCCTTTAACGTCAATTAGGTTTAGCCCTAATAAGAATAAAGATATGAGAAATGATAGCAAAAGAATTGATGCGAATAATATTTTTAACTTAAATCGATTGGCCTTAACGGATGCAGTGGAGGGAGGTACATCATTAACTTACGGACTCGAATATTTTAAAAATGACAAAAAAGACAAAGAAATTCTTAAAAGCTCTATTGCAAATGTAATTAGATTGGAAAATAATGACAGTTTACCTAGTGAAAGTAAATTAGGAGGCAAAAACTCAGATATAGTTGGATCATTAAACTATATTCCCAATCATATTTTAAAAATAAACTATGATTTCTCTTTAGATAATAACCTTACTAATACAAATTATCAATTGTTCGGGACCGAGATTACAATTAATAATTTCATAACATCATTTGAATATCTCAATGATAATAATTCAACAGCCAAGGATAGTTTTTACACAAGTAGAAGCTCACTAGCTATAGATGAATCTAAAAACATAAGTTTTGAAACTAGAAAAAATAAGAAAACAGATCTTACTGAGTTTTATAATTTAATTTACCAATACAGAAATGACTGTCTTATAGCAGCTATAGAATACAACAAAGATTACTATGATGATGGTGATTTAAAACCTGAGGAAAATATTTTCTTCAAACTAACAATTGTACCTTTTGGTCAAACAAGTACTCCAAATTTATTGAATTAAAATGATTAAATTAGTCTTTAAATTATCCATAATGATTTTTTTATCAACTTGTTTAAAGGTTATGAGTTCAGAAAATGTTTTTATTACGTATAGAGTAAATCAAGAAATAATAACAAACCTAGATATTAAAAAAGAAAAAAATTATTTATTGGCACTAAATAGTCAATTACAAAATTTAAATGAGCAGAAATTATTTAAATTAGCAGAAAATTCACAAATTAAAGAGGTTGTAAAAAAAATTGAATTACTAAAATATTTTGACCTCAATCAAAAGAATCCTGTTTTAAAAGAGGTAATAAAAATTTTATACAAAGGTTGGTTTAAATAATGAAGATGAGTTTGATAGGTATCTAAATCAATACAAATTAACAACAGATTATATTATCAAAAAAATTGAGATCGAGACCACATGGAATCAATTAATTTATGATCTATACAAGGATCAAATAGTGATTGATGAAAAAAAATTATTAAAAAAAATACAAGAAACTGATTTAGAACAAGACAATAAACAATATTTACTTTCAGAGATTTTATTTGAATTAAAAACAGGAGAAAAATTAGATAAAAAAATTGATCAAATTAATAAAAGTATTGAACAGGTTGGCTTTAAAAATTCAGCAAACATATTTAGTATTTCTGATAGTAATAAATTTGGTGGTTCCTTAGGTTGGGTTAATGAAAGAAATTTAGACAATAAGTTGGTAAATATTCTTAAAAAAATTAAGACTGGTAATTACTCAAAACCTATTCAAATTGCAGGTGGGATTTTAATATTGAAAATCGATGATATTAAAAATGAAATAATACCAGTCGATGAAAAAACAGAACTTAAAAAAATGATTCAATTTGAAAAAAATAAACAATTAGAACGTTTCTCAAAAATTTATTATAATAAAGTAAAAATTAATACCGATATCGATGAAAAATAAGCCTATAATCATTGTTGGTGGAGAACCAAATAGTGTTTTTTTTGAAATTTATTTAAAAGCAT
>CAJQSG010000035.1 GCA_905612525.1 uncultured Candidatus Pelagibacter sp.
TTACAATCAATTTTAATTTAGAAAAGTATATCCAAGCATTCTTTGATGAGATTGCAAATATAATTTCAGATTATAAAGTATTAAAAGCAGAAGACAAAAGAGCAAAAAAATTAGATGAGATTGAAAAAAAAGAAAAAGAAAAAATATTATTACAAAAACAAAAATTACAAGAAGAAGAAATTCAAACTCAGTTCAAAGAAAAAGTTTTGAAAGAGGAAATTAAGTTAGAAAAAGAAAGGGCAAAAGATATAAAATTATTTTTACGTAAAGAGCAAGCCCTACTCAGAATTGAACAGGCGGAAAGACAAAAACAATTTTTAAGACAATTACAGTTAGAAAAGCAAATTGAAAAATTTAGAATAAGAGAGGTTAAAGAACTTGAAAAATTAGAGAAAGTTTCTTTAAAGGAAAAAAGAGAAGATTATGCAGGGCTTCAAGAAAGAATAGAAAAATTAAAAGATAAATATAGAATTATAAGAGACCAAAAAATTAGAGAAAGAGTGGAGGCTCTAGGAGTTAAAATACAAGGAGATGAAGATAGAGAAACTTTATTACAAAAAGAAAAAGATTATAAACTTGCAAGACAAAAAATTGAACTTTCATTAGAAAGTTTTTATAGAAGTGCGAGCAGTTTAGTATTTCAACTTAATAAACGACATGTAACTAGACATATGTCTATTTTTAGATGCATTGATCGTAGATTTGAAACGGGTGAAATTTTTATTAAGTGGGATGAAGCAATGGACGAAGAGTGGTTGCTTTTGATTTACATAAAAAATAATTCACCAAATGAAGGAATAATTATTGAAGACAAATCTAATCCAGAAAAAAACTCCTCACATGAATTTAAATCTAACGAAATATTTAAAGCTTCAGATTTGATGGTCGATTCATTAACTCAGTTAATTTCCAAAAAAAGAGCCAAAAAAGATTAAATACTTTGATTCTTAATTAATTCTTCTAATTCAATAATGAGATCATTGCTTCTTATTGTGGGATGAATTTTTCGTGCCCTTTTAAGACTATCAATCGCCAGTTCATACTTTTGAAGTTGAATGTATATTTGAGCCCGTCCTGATAGTGCTCCAAAATGTCTATCCTCTATTAACAAAACTTTATTTATATCGGTGAGAGATTTTTCAAATCTTTTCATAAAATATAATAGTGTGGCTCTTTTGTTCCAAGCTTCCGACCAATTAGGATCAGTATTTATTATATTATTAAAAACAATAAGCGCATAATTATAATCTCCCGAATACATAAGCTCTGTACCGAACTCTAATTTTTCTGTTAATCTAATATTTTCTGGATGTTTATTCCAAATAGCCCATATTTTTTTTTCTAATAAATCTGCATTCTTAAGGTTATTATTTTTTTTTAATTTAAGAAAAAGTTGATTAAGCTCGTTAGCTTGTGATGCGTGTACTGGGTAAACAAAGAAAATAATCAGAAAAAATGATATTAAAAACCTATAAATTTTCACACTCATAGCATAATTTATTCAATAGCATTTCTCAAGATTAAAAACTTACTTAGAAAGTTGTTTTTTATTTTTTAAATATAAAAAGAAAGCAATAATTTCATAAAAGTATAAAAATAAAGTAAAAATTATTGGTATTTTAAAAAAAGTGTAGAGAAACCTATATTTAGGAATTTTTTTCCAAACTAGTAGAAATGCTTCTGCGCCACTGATTACTTTTTCTCCATCCTTAATATGAAGTCTACGTAAAAGAGCTTTGTCATCTTTTTGAGTTTCTATTTCAGCAGATTTATTATCTGTAATATCAACCCACTCTATGTCTTTAATGTTTTGTTTTTTATATAAATTTATTTCTGCTTTACAAATATTACACGAATTATTAAAATATACTTTCACAGTTTATTGTTTTTTTTTCCAGGCAGTCATCCCACCAGTCATATTTTTTACGTTTTTTATTCCCATATATTGCATTGTTTTTGTTGCAAGAGTACTTTGACCACCAAGTCCACAAAATACTATATATTCTTTATCTGGATTATTTTTAAACATTTCATTTTCTAAAGGACTACCGTCTGCTAAATAAAATTCTAACAAACCTCTTTCTAAATTAACTGCATTACCTATCGTTTCTGCGCAAAAACTACTTTTATCTCTAACATCTATAAATTGAACATTTGGATCATTTAATTTCTCTTTAGCTTCGTCTACAGAGATGTTTTTTATTTCGTTGGAAACCTTCATTAATTCATCAAATTTTTTCATTTTTAATTCCTTTATTAATTAATTTGTAAAATTACTCAGAATTAACTACTTTGTATATGTGCGAAATACACCAATTGAAAAAATAATTATAACTACTATTTGATTGATATGACTGATTTTTTTAACAAAACAGACTTATCAAGAAATGATGCAGAAAAAATTATTTCTGAAACACTAAATAGCTGTGACGATGGTGAGCTTTATTTAGAAAATTCAAAGAGTGAATCTATTGTGTTGGATGATGATAAAATTAAAAGCTCTATTTATAGCTCTGACTTAGGTTATGGCTTAAGAGCCGTAACGGGTGAGGTTGTAGCATATTCTCATTCAAACGAAATTTCAAAAAATTCATTAAAACAATCGGCTGACAATTTAAGTTCAACTTTGAAATCAAAAAAAGGTATTTATAATTATGAGATACCCAAGACAAATGAAAAATTTTATCAAGATGTCAACCCCATAGAAGAAAAATCACTTCAATCAAAATTAGAACTCTTAAAAAAAGTTAATAATTATACGAGAGCAAAAGGTGGCATCGTTCAACAAGTAACAGCAAGTTTTTCTGGAGAGCATAAGTCTATAGAGATAATTAGATCAGGTGGTGAAGTGTTAACAGATGTTAGACCTTTAATTCGCTTTAATGTTTCGGTGATGCTTGAAAAAAATGGCAAAAAAGAAACTGGAGTTTATGGCGTTGGTGGCAGGCAGTCTTACGATGAATATCTTAAAGATGATAATTGGAAAAAAGTATGTGATGAGGCATTTAGAATTGCTTCAGTAAACATAGAAAGCAAACCTGCTCCTGCAGGAGAAATGAAAGTGGTTCTAGGACCGGGATGGCCAGCAATACTTATTCATGAAGCCATAGGACATGGTTTAGAAGGAGATTTTAATAGAAAAAAAACATCTGCTTTTCATAATTTAATGGGTCAGAGAGTTGCAAGTGAAGGAGTTACTATTGTTGATGATGGAACTTTGCACAATAGAAGAGGGAGCTTAACAATTGATGACGAAGGAACACCCACAGAAAAAACTGTCCTAATTGAAAATGGTATATTAAAAAATTTTATGCAAGATCGTTTGAATGCAAGATTGATGAATACTAGATCTACAGGAAGTGGCAGAAGAGAAAGTTATAAGCATGTTGTTCTTCCAAGAATGAGGAATACAATGATGTTAAATGGAAAATATTCTCAAGAAGAAATGATCAAGTCAGTTGATAAAGGAATATTCGCAGTAAGCTTTGGTGGTGGTCAGGTAGATATTACTTCTGGAAAGTTTGTATTTAATTGCACAGAAGCTTATGAAATTATAAATGGTAAAATAGGCGCTCCTATTAAAGGGGCAACATTAATTGGTGATGGCCCATCAATCTTAAAGGAAGTTTCATTAGTTGGAAATAACATGATGCTTGATCCAGGTATTGGAACTTGTGGAAAAGCAGGACAGGGAGTGCCAGTTGGAGTAGCCCAGCCCTCAATTTTGATTGATAAAATGACCGTGGGTGGAACTCAATTATAAATTATATGGTTAAAGATCAAGATTATTTAAAAAAAACTGCATCTTTTTGCATAGAATTAGCTAAAAAATTAGGTGCAACAGACGCGACAGCAGTAGTAGGGCATTCAATTTCTGAAACAGTTAATTTTAGAAATAGAAAACTAGATGAGTCTGACAGATCAGATAGTTTAGGAGTTGGTTTAGAAATTTATATTGGTAAAAAGAAATCTGGAATTACATCGTCAAATCTTACAGAGGATAATATTAAAACTCTAATAGAAAGATGTATTGAAACAACAAAAATTACACCAGAGGATGAATTTAATTCTTTACCAGATAAAGATTTGCTAGCAAAAAAAATCAATGATTTAAACTTATATGACGATGATCATATAGAGAATAATGAAAAAATTGAATATTTAAAAGAAGCTGAGGAATCTGCACTTGAAAAGAAAGAAATTATTAATACAGAAACTAGTTTTTCTGAGTCTAAATCAAATTTTATACTGGCGAGTAGTGATGGTTTTTTAAATGGGTATAAGTCCTCATCCTTCTCAGCATCTTGTGTGGCTATTGCAAAAAAATCTGATGATAAAATGGAAAGAGATTATGAATTTACAAGTACTTGTCATTTAAATGACATGCTCAGACCAAATCAAATTGGATCATTGGCAGCTAAAAGAACAATTCAAAAATTAAATCCCCAAAAAATAGAAAGTGAAAAAATAAGCATTATTTTTGATAGAAGAATTTCAAAAGGAATGCTAAGTGTTTTAGCAAGCGCAATATCGGCCTCCTCTATAGCAAGAGGAACTTCATTTTTAAAAGATAAAATAAATGAGGAAGTATTTTCGTCTTCAATAAATATTTATGATAAGCCTGATATAGTTAAAGGATTAGGTTCTAAGTATTTTGATTCTGAAGGAGTTAAAATAGAGGAATTAAAATTAGTAGATCGAGGTGTTTTAAAGCATTATCTGGTTGATACTTATTATGGAAAAAAATTGAATCTAAAATCAAATGGTAGAAGTGGTGGAACAAGTAATCTATATTTTGAAAAAGGATCAATCTCGTATAAAAACCTTTTAAAGCTAAATCAAAGAACATTGTATATTACGGAAACAATTGGTCATGGAAGCAACCTGGTTACTGGCGACTACTCTGTGGGAGCAACAGGGTTTATGCTAGAAAATGGTGTGTTTAAATATCCAGTTAGTGAAATTACTATAGCTGGAAATTTTAAAGATATGTTTAAAAACATAACTTTAGCTAATGATCTAGAGTTTAAATACTCAACGAATGCTCCAACAATGCTAATACAAGGTATGGTTGTTGCAGGAAAATGAAGGACTTCTGTATTATTGGTTCAGGCATTTCAGGATCCACAATTGCAAATATTCTCATCAAAAAAAACTCATTAGATGTTTATGATAAGGCAAGAGGTGTAGGAGGAAGATCATCTAATAAAAAATTCAATAAGAACGAAAGTTTTGATCATGGTGTTCAATATATTTCTCCAAAAAGTGCACAATTTAAAAGGTTTATAAATAATCTTATTAATAAAAAAATAGTTAAAAAATGGACAGGAAAACACATATTTCTTAATGGAGATAAGAAGGAAGATAAAAAACATATTAAGATAATTGGAAATAAAGGAAATAACTCTATTAGTAAATATCTACTAAAAAATATTAACTGCATTTTTAGTAGTGAGCTCATAAAAATTTCAAATAAGAATAAAATTTGGGAGTTAGATTTTTCTGATGGCACTAAAAAGTTTTATAAATCTTTAATACTAACCTGCCCATTTCCTCAAGTAAAAAAACTTTCAAAAAAATATATTAAGCATTCATTTGTTAGGCAAAAGATTAAGATGGATGCCAACATCACAATTATGTTGGCTACAAAAAAAACAAGACCAACTATTAGTAGTTATTTTTTTGCTGATCCGGTTTTAGGATGGGCTGCGTATGAAAATAGTAAAAAAAGATTTAAAAGCAATTATGATTTATGGACCCTACAAAGCACTCACATGTGGGCAAATAAAGTAATAAATAAAAATAAGATTAATAAGCTGGATAATACAAAAATTTTAATCGACAAATTTTTTGAACTTACACATCTAAAAAGAAATAAAATTTTTCATATTAAAAATCATGGCTGGAAATACTCTTCTAACTCCAGCCCATTGAATATTAAAAGTTACTGGAATAAATCTATTAGATTTGGAGTTTGTGCAGATTGGTTTGTGGGTCCAAGGCTTGAATCTGGCTGGTTAAGTGCAAAAGATCTATTTTTAAAAATTAAGAAATAATTATTTATTTAAAACTTTTTAATTTATATTCCCAATTTCCTAATCTTGAATAAGAAATTTTTACTATCATCGCATTTTTACTATCATACCAAATATCAAAATCTAATATTTTATCTTTAGGAATAGTCATGTCCTTTGACTTTAAATTAAAATGATCAACATCAATTATGTTTCCGTAGAGTTCAATTTTTTCTTTGCCTAAGAATGTAATAATTTGGTCTTTTACACTTCCGGAGATAGGACTAATTTGGGAATTTACTTGTAATATTTGGTGATTCCACCAGTTTCCAACGACGTTATCAGTATTAGCGAGACCACTATAAGAAGATCCTTTAATACTAAATTTATCACTTTCTGGTTCATACATTAGATTTACAAATTTTTCTTTATCATTTTGTAATGTTTTAGATTCATATGAAATAAGCTTATTGTTTTTGTATTTTTCTACTCCATAACCCTCTACATTAAAAACTTCTACCCCAAATAATTTAACTTTAAATTGTATTTGATTTTTAACGATTAAAACATCCTCATTTTTAGTAAAAAAGTAATAATTATAACCAATTAAATTACCGTCCTTAAAAATTTCCATT
>CAJQSG010000036.1 GCA_905612525.1 uncultured Candidatus Pelagibacter sp.
TATTTAAGGCAAGTTTATTAACTGGATATGAACTTCCAAAAACAAACATAATAAATAAAATTAAAAGATAGTGCCTTGCAGTCAAATATTTAACCCATAGTGAATGGATCTGTCATCGGTTTATCCGAAGAATTATACCATGTCGTTTTTATTCTTGTATATTCTTTAATAGATTCAATGCCTGCTTCTTTTCCATAACCACTATCTTTAATTCCTCCAAATGGTGCCATAGGAGAAATTAATCTATATGTATTTACAAAAACTATTCCGGCTCTAACTGCCTTAGATACTCTCATACCTCTTCCAAGGTTAGAAGAATAAACTCCAGAGGATAATCCGTACTTATTATCATTCATTAGTTTTATTGCTTGATCTTCTGTATCAAATTTCATTACAGATAATACTGGGCCAAATAATTCATTTTCAGCTGTAGGTAAGTTATGATTTTCACATTCAATTATTGTTGCTGGAAAATAATAACCTTTATCAGAGATATCAGATCTTTTACCCCCACATCTAATTTTTCCACCCTGTTCAACAGTAGCTTTAATATTTTTTTCTATATTTTCTAATTGTTTAAAACTATTTAAAGGACCCATTTGAGTATCCTTATCCATTGGTGCGCCCAATTTTATCTTTTCTGCTTTTGCTACTAATTTATCTAAAAATTCATCGTATATTTTAGATTGGATATAAAGTCTTGATCCTGCAATACAACTCTGGCCACTTGCACCAAAAATTCCAGCAGTAATTCCATTAAGAGCATTTTCTTGTTCAGCATCGTTAAATACAACGACTGGGCTTTTTCCACCAAGCTCTAAACTTACTTGTGATAAATTTTCAGCAGAGTTTTTAATAATATGTTTTGCTGTCTCAGGTCCACCAGTGAAAGCAATTCTCTCTACAAGATTATGTGTAGTTAGCGCTTTTCCACAAGGCTCACCTAAACCTGTGATTATATTTACTACTCCTTTTGGTATTCCTGACTTTTCAACTAATTTTGCAAATTCTAACAAAGTTACTGGTGCAAGCTCAGATGCTTTTATTACAACGGTATTTCCCATGGCTAATGCAGGGGCAAGTTTAACGGCTGTTAATAACATTTGGGAGTTCCACGGAATGATTGCAGCAACCACACCAATAGGTATTCGAGTAGTTGTTACTTGCATATCCGGTTTGTCAATTGGTACGACTGTTCCTTCAACTTTATCAGCAAGACCTGCAAAGTAATCATAGTATTCAGCAATATAATTAGCTTGTGTTTTAGTTTCTCTAAAAATTTTTCCTGTATCAATAGTTTCTATAGTTCCAAGATGTTCAGCATTCTCTCTCAGTAAGTTTGCCAGAGACCTTAAATATTTAGCTCTATCTCTTGGATGTAAATTAGACCAGGAGTTATGAAAAGCTTTTTGTGCAGCCTTAACTGCCTTGTCAACATCTTTTGCATTTGCTGCAGGTACAATTGCCCAAACCTCATTATTCTCTGGGTTTAAAGTTTCAATTGTTTTACCAGACTCAGAGTCAACCCACTCCCCATCTATGAACATTTTAAAGTTTTGAATTTTTGTCATTTAATTACTAATAAAATTTTTAAGATTTATATTAACATCATCTGCACACTCTATACTACAAAGATGTTTTCCATTATTTATCTCAATAAAACTTGAATTTATTAAATCATCAGATAAAGATTTTGACATTTGAACTGTAGACCCTGAATCATCAGACCCAGTCAAGACAAGTGTTTTAGTTTTAATTTTTTGGATTAAATCTATATTATCTGGATGATAAGCAAATAATTTGTAAGCTTTTAAAAAATTTAAATGATCCTCACCATTTTTTGTTAAAATTTTTATAAATTGATCATAAATTTCTGGATGATCATTTAAATATTGATCTGTGAACCATCTTTTTAGTGCCTGCTTTGAAATAGGTTTGTTTAATTTAGCCTGTTCAAATCTTTCTATAACTAAAGCTCTTTGTTCTGAAGTTCTTTTATATGTTGTGCCTATTACAGTAAGACTTTTAAGTTTATCTTGAAATTTAGAGGCAAAATCTAAAGCAATTAATGAACCTAAAGAGAAACCTACAAGATTAATCTTATCAATTTTTAAAAACTTTAATAAATAGTCTAATTGATCTGAAAAATCATTTAATGTGATCTCTTCTTTATTATAAGGAGTTTTTCCATGACCTAATAAATCATAGGTAATTGTTGAGTAGTTATTTAACAAAGCAATTTGAGAGTCCCACATTTTATGACTTAGACCAACACCATGAATGAACACTAATGGCTCAGTGTTATTATCAATGAATGAATAATAATTTTGATTAGGATCAAAATTGTGAGGCATTAATTTATTTGGGATCTAATCCCATTTCCTTCATGTCTTGATATCTATCACCAGTTCTAGCATGTGCTCTACCACTTGAAGCGCCACCAATTGCTATTACTATTTCATCATCAAAAGGAGCGTCGTGTATAGTAAATTCGTGAGTAAGATAATAAGGTCTTAGACCAGAGTCTGTTTTATGCATCATTGGAATTGACATTTTAGACCCAGCAGGACCTCTTGTATTAGTGAAACTTAAATAAGAAGTACCCCCAACAGCATCTCTAAATTTGTTTCCAAATCTTAATGTGTGAATAAATGCAGATGCATGTTCAATTTCACCATTTAATCCTACAGTTCCAGCTTTACCATAAGCTAAAATTTTTTCAGGAGAGCCCATTTCTTTTATTAATTCTGATACTAGAATAGTACCTAGTTTAGGAGCTAAATCTAAAATGATTGGTTTTAAGTCTTCAACAAAACCTTTTCCATGCCATGGATTTTTAAATACAGCAGCAACCGAAACTAATAAAACAGGTTCTTCAGCTTCTTTACCACCTTCAATAAAAGTTTTATCAACAAATTTTACAAATTTTCTTAATTCAAGTTTCATTAACTAGCCTTTTCTATATTTGAATTATCTAAATTAATTTTTGGTATTACTTCATCATTAAACAGTTTTAGGCTTCTCATGCAAGCATCATGCTTTATACCAGGAAAGTTAGACCATACTTGTAAGTTTTGTAAATTTAATTCAGATTTTAATTCATTTATTTTATTAACCACATATTCAGGTGTGCCAAATAATAAATTTCTTTTATGCAAAAAATCATAATTAAGTAAATCTAATTTATGTTTTGTTTCTGGTAATTCTTCATCTGGATCCATGTGATTTCCTAATCCTCTCCAATGACAAACCCATTTCATATAATTAATTATATGTTCACCAGCCATTTTTTCCGCTTCTTCCATAGTTTCTGCTACAAACATATCTCTGACTAGAGATACACCTTCTCCTAATGGCACATCTCTATTTTCTGCTTTAGATTTTGCATCTCTATAAATTTCAAATCTTTTTTTTAAAGCTTTAACAGTAGGTATCCACATTATAGTGTTTAATCTATTTTGTGCAGCCCACTCAATCGATCTTGCTCCATCAACCACTTGCCATATTGGAGGGTGTGGTTGTTGCATTGGTTTTGGTACAACACTTATTTTTTTCATTTCACTTGTTTTTGTATCTAAAAATTTCTCACTAGGGGGACTCATATCATGTTGCCAAGTAAAACCAGGAGTAGGGTAGGTATAAAACTCACCTTGATGACTAAAAAATTCTTCAGTCCAAGCTTTTTTCATCACTGTTAAAGTTTCATCAAATAATCTAAAATTTTTTGCTTGATCTTTTAAGTCAGCTTCCTTATTCATGTTGATAGCTTCTCTTCCGTAAATTCCTCTACCAATACCAACGTCAACTCTCCCACCTGATAACTGATCCAATAAAGCTATATCTTCTGCAAGACGTATTGGATTATGAAAAGTAATTACATTACAGGCTTGACCAATTCTAATTTGTTTAGTTCTAGCAGCAGCATCTACACCCATCATTAAAGGGTTAGTGCAAGATTCCATTCCTTCATGATTAAAGTGATGCTCTGTATACCAAATAGAGTCCCAATTATTTTCATCACAGTAAGTAGTGATTTCTTTAGTCTCGTTTAATAATTGACCGTATGGTTTATGATCCCAGTTAGTAGTGTTACAAAAATACCCAAACTTCATTCAAACCTCCTTAAATAATTAAATTTAAAGACGACTGATCCCACTTTCGTAACCTCTAAGTACCATTTAAACCCAAGTAAAACGACGAGTTATGTCACTCTCTTTATTAAATCTTACCCAACCTTAGCACAGATCCAGGAATGTTGATAGTTTGTTGCTGGTTTAACAGGCCCATATCTAAAGCAATAATTAAGTAGGACCCTAAACAGATTGGGTTTTTCATTGGTTTTTAAAAGGTCAATACCCCTTACACAGGATAGGAACCTAATAGTTTACTATATATAGTCTGTTTCAGACAGTTAAAGGGGCCGAAATTGATTTCAAAATAAAAAATATTCTAAAAAAATTACAGCAAAAAATTATGAAAAAATATTACAAAATGGGGGATATATAAGTGGAAAGATAAATTTTATTTGCACAACAAGAGATTTCTCTCCACTTACATAACTACTAATGAACCTTGAATATAGACCTCTTCTAAATTATTACAAATTGTAAGAGTACTTGATAGTGCTTTAGTAATCACCATTGGTCTTTAGTAAATGCTTTTTGGCCCTGTAAATACTTTCTTCAATCTTACTGGAAAATTCAGTTCTCTCTTCAGGCTTTGAATAGTTGTCTAACTCATACTGTGAGAATTCGGTCCCTATATCTTTTCTTCCTACATCATAATCACTGGTAAAATCATCATATCTTGCACGACCTACAAAGTATGATCCTGAGGAGTTAGTGTCCCTTTCTCCGAAATCTATGGTGTTTGTCTTCACTAATTGTCTTTTAAATTTGCCATCTAATTGCATTACATCTTTATATTTTTCTACATAATTAATATCATCCCCAATATCCTTTTGTTTACGAAGGTTTGAGTGGTGTCTGTCATCAACATTCTGTAGGCCCTGGGCATTTAGCATAGAGCCATACTTCCCATGACTTCTTGGGTTTACAGCATGAGAGTTATCCTGAGAGAAGGACTTCTTAAGATTTACTTGAGTGTCTCTCTCTTTTTTTAATCTTGAATCTTTGTAAGCCTGTTCAATGCTTGCTTCAGTCATTTCCATGAATGCTTTTTTGTGAGCTTCATCTATAAATTTATTATCAATAGCACCAATGGTTCTAGATTCATTAGCCATCTGTAGTGCTAGACTGGTGTAGTTTGCTTCTCCTCTGTGTGTAGCTCCTCGGTTTACAACTTTGGAAGACCTAGGAGTAGACTTAAGAGTGGATATTGCACCAGGGTCAAGTGTGGTGTTGGTTGGTATGATATCACCAGGTCTTGTTGGGATCTTAAAAAGAAATCCTTTCGGTCCTTTACGATATTCCAAGTTGTGATAGTTGCTTCCTCGCATGCTCATTCGGACTGCATTGGTTGATATGCCTAGATAATCTGCAATTTCCTTCTTTGTTAATTTAAAACTATCTAGTTCTTTTTGTCCTGTTAGTTGGGTCATAAAATACTTTTGTTACCTGGTCTTAACCAATGTTAGGGTGGTGTAGTTTGACACCGAGTAACTGTTTTATAAGTTTGTCTAACTAATCTCAAATACAAATAGTCCTTCAACCCTACCATACCTATCACACTCTCCACCTCTTCAGAGTAAACCAGTGGGTCCAGGGTCTATAGGAAGTAAAGTAATATAAATAATAAGTAGGTCGGTATGGTCGGTATTGGATGTAATTAATCTGTCTCTATAATTTTAAAGAAGTGTTCCATATCCAAGATCACAACAGGTTTCTCCCTATGACCTTTTAATACAAGCAGTGGTTCCATGTTGGAGTGCCTCTTGGCTTGACTAAATGCCTGATAGACTAACTTATAAGATTTCATATTCTTGGTCTCAACAGAGTAAGGGAATAATTTCTTAGCAGTGTGAGTTAGTAATTTAACATCAGCTCCATTTTCTCCTACTGTTGAGGTCCTAATATCCTTCTTTGTTAGAACTGGATATAACTTAACAATCCTATCCCTGACAATATTCTGAAGATATCTACCTTTGGCCTGTCTAGAATTATTCTTCACGATTTACCTTCTTTTCTTCTTTTTCTGATCTCTTCAAATGGTAGATCAGATTCAGGATCGTCATTATCCACAGGAAATCTAAAGTCTTCAAATGCCTGTATTTCTTTTTGTTTACTCTCAAGAATACTTACATCTCCAGCACTTAGACTATATTTTTCATTGCCAGTTCCCATTGTTTCTAAGGGGATCCAGTATTCATTTAAGATTTGGGACTTCAGTTTGTCAGTAAAGAACTCTCCATTTCTCACAATATAAACAGTAAGGTTTTTAGAGCTTCTTCTGTGTCTCACTTCTCCAACTCTTTCACATCCTAGTTGCTGTAAAGCATGGGTAAAGTCGCTACTTTTTCCTCTAATCTTCTTCACAGTTTTGCAATATTCCCAGGCTTCACCATGGACTAATATTGATTGATGGAAAGGTTCCTCTCTAGCTTTGAATAGTATTTCAACTTCTGGCAACACAGGATGGCCTCCAGCTTTGTGCATTTCTTGTAAGAAGTTTGTTTTAAGACAAAGGCCTGCTGGATTAAAATTTTCACTAATCTCTCTATTCAATAAAAAATGTTTAACTACATTAGTTAAAGTTCCAAACTTAACTGCTTTAAACAATGGGTCATAAAAATCATCACCTCCTAATTCTTCTCTAGTTTTTCCTACATCAATACAAGTATACCTAGCTTCATCTTCATCTAATGCCATGGCATCTTTAAAGTTTGTATTTAAAATATAACTTCCAGTAGCATAAACTCTTCTCCAATCTTTAAACAAAGGTCTACAGTCATGTAGTTCATCAGTCATCAAAGGTTTAAGTTTATTCATTACTGATTTTTTCTCTTCAATGTTTCCATCAATTTTAATTTCATCAATGAAAACTAATTGGTTTTCTATGAAACTCTTTTGTCTATCAATCGCATTAGTGGGGGAGATTACAGTTGTATTATTAGCTCCTAATATTTTCTGCATGATCTTTGACAGTGTAGTCTTTCCAACTTGTTTTGACTTAGAGTGAAATAACAAAGCACTTCTAATTTTTACTCCAGGTCTTTGTAGTGGCATTGATAAATGATCTAAAACATACTCATACAAATCTACTTCTTCTCCAGTATCTTTATGACCTATCTTTTCATGTCCTGTAAGTTTTTTTATTAAATCTTTGAACTGTTGCAACTCTGTTATTAACTTGACTGTTTCAGGGGCCATTGGTTCAACACCACCAGGTCTATAATTATTTAGCTGTGGTAAATCTTCCTCATCATAAACTATAGGATCTTCTTTAGTTACAAAAAGATCAGGTCTATAAACAGTTTGTTCTACTAACTGTGCATTTGCATTGTTACCAAAAGTTTTAATTACATCTCCTTCAAAGTACGAGCCATAAGTAATCTTGATTGCTTTCTCTTTGTATTCAGCACCAGTTGTTTTGTCATACCAACGATCATCAAGTTTTATATAAATAACATCTTTATAAAACTGTAGCTGGTTTTGTTCTTGTTCTTCAGTAAGCTCTACTGGTTCATTCTTAGTTCCTTTAAACACACTAATGTTTGCCAGGTCCTTTTGCCAAAAACCATTTATCTCTTTTAAATTATTCTCATAATGTTCATCAAGATATTCTTTTGTGTACTCAGGTTTTCCTAGGCTCTTCTCAATACTTCTTTTCCAACCCTGTAAATCTCTAGGATCTCCTATGTCATTAAAGTTATTATTAACTTCATCTAAAGTTAAATCTAAATCATAATGTTTAATTTCTTGAGCAATACTAAATAGGAAAGGTTCTCTACCTCCTTGACCAGCAGTAGTTCCAACTGAAGAAGCTACTAAAAGGTTCTTTCTCCAATGAATTCTAAACTCAGTCTGTTCTTTAGTTAGTGGATTGCCTGAAGGTGAGTAACCAACTAGCTTAGAGTTTGATAATTTCTTATTCTGGCTATAGGGCATAAACAACCAATAACCTGGCTTATTCTCTTCTATTGTATATTTACTGGGAACAGTGTGTCCAGTGTCTACTCCTTTCCCCCATTTTCTTTTGAGTTTATCCTCAATAGCAACAGCCTTCTTTCTAGCTAAAGTTACATCAGTCCAATCATCTAAATACAAATGTAAATGCCATCTGTTACTGGATGATCTGTAACAAAAAAGTTGAGAGGATATTTTAAAGATTGCTTTACAGAATTCTACAGGTTCATCTAAAACATCCATGTCAAAACCAATCCATCTACACAAACCCTTACTTCCATTTTCATCTTGCAGTATTTTAACTGGAGATAGTCCATAAGTTTCTGCACCAGAATAATGTTCCAGCCAGTTTATGTTTTGGGATTGCTCTATGGCATCTTTTTTTATTTCACCTTTTGCATTGGGTGGTTTGTAGCCAGTGAATATTCCTCTTTTGTTAATAGCTCCTTCCAGCACCTGTTCAAGTTTCATCATTATGAAACCCCCACTTCTTTTGCACTTTCAGGATTATATTTTACAACTAGCTTCTTCCATATCACTAAAGATTCAAACTCCAGGTGGTTCTTCACCATCACATGCAAGCAACCTTTATGAACATCAGGGTTTTTTGCTTCTAGTCTTTGGATTAGTGCTGTTATCTCATCAGTGATATACATTGAGATATCTTCTTCTCTATCTTGTAGTAAGCACTTCTTCTCATGGCATTTATCTATTTTTTCTGTTGTCATTAGCAGTGTCCTTTTCTATTTTGTACTGTCTCCAGTGTTTGATTTGACCTTCAGCTCTCTTACGAGCCATATAGCCTTTGATGTATTTTGCTCTCTTCAATTCTTTCTCTACCAATTTTAGGTAGTGTTCCTTTCTAGCTTTGGTCCAATATCCTTTTGTCATGTTTAGTTTTTCTTTTTTTCCTTCTTTGGCATTGTAAATCTGTATGAACTCCGAACCTGGCCACTCTCCAGGACCTTATGGGTCTGCTCAAAATCTAAATTGTTCTCAGGTAGTTTTTTAGAATATTCTTTAATGTTGATACCTTCTTCTTCACAAAACTTTCCCATAGTGTGAAGACTGTTGTAAGCTCTGGTCACTTCATCTCTTTCTTTGATTAGCTGTAAATTCTGAATAGCAAACTCATCATTCTTTTTTAAACAATCTTCATATGCCTCTTTGTATTGTTGAGTTAATTCTCCACTCTCTAGTCTCTCAATTTTTTCTCTTAAGATAAAAACTAATGCTTTATGTTCTGAAGCTCTTTTCTCCCAGTCTTTATTTATTTTCTTAACATTTGTTATCTGAAATTTTTCAATCAGTTTTAATCTCTGATTTTTCTGTCTAATATCTTGCTCTAATGTTTTGATAGTTCTCTCTTTAAGTAACAGGTGAGCTTTGTCTTCCTGGAGTTGGTCCTCCAAGGTGATTACATATTTGATGTGCATGGTTCGGCACAACTTCTCAAGTATCTCTACTTTTTGAGTAGCCTCTTTTAGAGTACCTACTTTCTTTAATGCTTTTCTTCCTTTTCTAAAGTCTATTTTAGGTGGTTTTTTTGATTGTTTCATTGGTGTTTCCTGTGTTTCTGTCTTCAGGACTTCCAATGGTATCAATCATAACTTCTACTGCTTTAGCATTACTTAGGTGCATGCCAGGAATTAACTCTTTAGCCAGAATGTTTAGTTTTGATACAGTGGAGGTCTTCAGACTAATACTTTTATATTTATATGGATTAGGCATTAATTTATTTCCTCTTCTGTTGTCTCATCTTCTTTCTCTTTCTGACTTTCATATTCTTTCTGATCGTTACCCATTACATAATCATAGTTTTCTTTGATCTCTTTATTCAGAGCCATAAAATCTTCTGACAGGCCAGGTTCAATTACAGTTCGTTGTCTAATGTAATCACTGACTTTAGGTATTGGGGTAGTGGTAGTTCTTATAGGTTCATCCAGTGTAAAGATTTGTGTTCTCTTAACTGGTTCTAACAAAGCTTTAAGTTGATCTGGGTGTTTACCAATCATTTTTAATTCATCTGGCTCCAATCTTTTTTTATCTTTTTTATATTCTCTTCTTAAGATGTCTTTAATTTCTCTTTTTTCAAATGGAGTTTTAGCTGTCTGTTTAATTAGGTCCCAGGTACTTATCTTGCCCTGTGGTTTACCTGTGCTTGGATAAGTGCTTTTGTCATGGTGGTTAAATTTCTTTGGGTAAGCTTCTCTTATAAATTCTCTTGATACAGGTTTTCCAGTTTTAAGATTGCTGTTGTCTTGCATGTCTGAAGCCATCTCTCTTAATTTTCCATAGTCACTGAAAGTGTCTATCTTATTAATTAATGGGTCATCATAGTGTGCTGGCTTATCTCCTTCTTCATAAAGAAAACCATATCTCAAAATTCTTTCCTCCATAGTCTCATTCCTTAAAGGAGGATGTTTTTCTGAAGAGTATTGAATTGCAGTCTTCATTAACTTCTGCGTTTCAGGATCTTGTTTAGCATACATCTTTTTTATATTTTCTTTTTTAATATCACTCATGTTTTTTAACTTATTATTTTTTTCATATTTAACTTTTAGTCATAGACATATTTATTAAACCACCATTCTTAGCTCCAATCCTCTTAAGCTGACTGAGACTTAAACTGTCTTGCCATTCTTTTTGATTACCTTGGAAGCCATCCTTAACAGCTTCATCAAATGCTTCTTTCAGTGCATTCATTAAATCTAGGTCAATGTTTTGTAGTGGATCTTTTTCTGCTACTACAGTTGGTCCTCCAGGATCCATTGCTTTTGCGATAGAGTTTTTAGTTTCACTTTTCATTATTGTGGTCTCCTTTTTTTGTTTGGGTTGTAATTAGGATTATTTATTTTCCTAAATGCCATATGTTTATCTCTCACCATTATGTTATAATCTGAAAGTTTTGCCTTTGCTTCACTGGACAAATCAGTTCTTACTTTTGTTACTATTTGATTATCTAAATAAGTCTTAAGGTCCGATAGAGGTTGTTTTCCTTCAACGACATTTGTAGCTAATCTAGTTAGTTTTCTGATCCTTTCTTCTTTTAGATCACAGACTCAACCATTAACCAATCATGTTTCAATGATTGAACTTCTGCCTCAAGTCTTCTTAGTGATTGAACTTCTTTTGCAAATTTAGTGCTATACATTTGCACCTCCAGTAGATAACTCAATGACATCATCAGATAATCCTTGGATTAAGTCATCTTTAGCTTTGATCTCTTGTTTATCAAGATCAGGGAAGGGGGAGTTTTCTCCACCAACAGCACCAGTTACAAGCTGATCTATCTGTCCTTTTTGAATATATAAAGTACATCCAATACCCATTGATTTATTATAACCCTGGGCTTTATAGACAATATACATTGTGGAATCTTTCCAAATCTTAACTTCTGCACCTAATGGTTTGCCTTTACGATCAAACATTTGAGGTTTGAAGTTAGAATGTAGTTTGAACTCAACAGTATCTCCTAAGTCTGTGTAACATGAGTTAGATTTCTTAAACTCTGTTGTTTGATTAGGATTAAGTTTACCAGCTTCAACTACTTCATTGGAGATTAACTTTTTGATTGCCTCAATGTGTACTTTGGCATTCTCTTTAGACACCTCAAGAACTACATGATATTTAATTTTTCCAAATGCTTCATCACCATCTGATAAATAACTAAATTTAGCTTTTCCATAAATTGTATTTGTTAATGTTGTCATTAATTTAAATCCTTTCTGTTATTAAGTTGAATTACATTTGTCTCATAATCTGTGAAGGGTGATACCTCTTGTATCTTTTCACAGTCTTGTTCTGCCTCATCAACAGGACAATCATTTTTATCTGTCCAGTCGTAATCTAATCTCCAGTTACCTGTTTTATTTATAGCCATTAGTTTTGTCTCACTTTCTCTCTATTGTTTTTTAGGTTGTTTGAAATTACTAAAAGTTCCTGTCTCTCATACTCGTTACGATAGGTCCCATTTAGGTAAGGCACTAAGAATACATCATGGAATATTTGAGGATCATAAATGTAAGCTCTAACTCCAGGAATTTTTATTCTTCCAGGAAGAGTTTGACCTTTATCTTTATGGTCACAAATCCATCTTTCAATAGTTTTATAGTTAATGCCATGAGCTAAACAAAGTTCACCCTGATTGCAGTAACGGAATTTATATTGATATGATTTATCTCTTTTGTGCATGGTGTAAACTTACACCATCCTGAAATCAATGTCAAGGTATAGATATCGTCTTATTTATCCCAGAGTATCCTATCTAGTATCTTTTGAGGTATTGGCTTTTTGGTCCCCTCATAGAAATAATAACCTTCCTTGAAATAAGGTCTCACTCCTTTGTCTGCTATTAGTTTGTTAAGTAGTCTCACTTCTTTTTCATGGTCAAAATCTAGATCAGGATAATAGCCATAAAAGAATTGCTTATATTTTCTTTCAGATACTATTCCTCTAACAGTGTCAATTTTAGGCTTCAGGTACATGCCTTCATTTTCTTTAACTCTGGCCCATATAAACATTGTAAGTCTAAGCATTTTCCACTCAAACCTAACATTGGTTCCACCTATTTTTTCAGAGACAATTCTGTAAGCTTCACCAGGTGTTACTTTAAGTTTCTTCAGTTCGTAGACTAAAAACTCCCAGTCTTTACCTGAGATTTTAGGTACCTTTGGGCCTACCTTCATAATCTCTGTTATCTGTAATCCAGTTTCTTTATTATCTTTCTTGGGCATAACTATTCTCTATATATTTTCACAGGATAGATCAAATGATAACTCCAGAGTAAATCCTAAGAGTAGAGTAGGGGTATAACTATTGAATTGTCTCTTGTTCTGAGACATTTAACCAAAGAACCTCACCTACAGTATTTGCGTCTTTTATGATCTTACTTCTATTGTCTTTGTAGTAAAATCTGTCCAAAGTTTTATCTGATGTATGACCAGTTAAGTTAGTTGCTGGCCCAGTTGAGCCTAGAGTATTTTTAGCTAGAGTTGAGAATGATTTTCTCAAAGTTCTTTGTGATCCAAATACTCCAGTCTTTTCTCTTATTAAACACCAGGCATTATGTATTGTTTTAATCCTAGTTTTATCTGAATGAAGATTAGCTGTGTGTTGTCTAGCTCTTATACTATTAAACAACCAAGGCATGTTTTTGAAGTTCTCCATTCCTGGCT
>CAJQSG010000037.1 GCA_905612525.1 uncultured Candidatus Pelagibacter sp.
TTAGAAAAATTTATCAACTTAATAGATTTGGTGTAATCAATTAGATATTGTAAAGATGATCCAAAATGAACAACATCAAATTTTATTTTATTCAACAATAATAAATCATTATAAATATAAATCTTAACATTTTTGATAACATTAACAGTATGCTTTTTATTATAAGCAAAAGGATCGTAGATATAAAATATTGTATTTTTAAGGTCTATTTTATTTTTTAAATTTGCTAAAGCAGCAATATTACTACCAAAATCCAAAACTTTAATTTTTCTTTTCTTTAATAAAGTTAGTGAGAATAGGTCTCTGGTATGATTGTAATAAGAATTCTCACTATAATTAAGTTTGAAAATGTTATTGTATTTTTCTAATTTTTTGGAGAGTAAGACATTATTTTTATTGTATTTTTGCCAATTATATTTATTAGTAAGTTTATTAATCATATCATGAAAAGCAATTTTACAGATTTTCCCTTATTAGAAAAAAAAAACAAAACATATCCCCTGTTTTATCCATATATTGCAAAATCTTCAATAAAAAGCATGCAAACTGTTTTAAAATCAAGATGGATTGGTCAAGGACCTTTAGTTGATGATTTTGAAAAGGTCTTTAAAAATAAATTTGCAAAAAATAACGAATGTGTTGCTGTTGGCTCTGGCACAGATGCTCTTCATTTAGCTTTCATTCTAGCAAATATTAGAAAAAATGATGAAGTAATCTGCCCATTATTCACTTGTACTGCTACTAATATTCCATTGTTGTATATCGGCGCAAAAATTAAATTTGCTGATATTGATCCTAAAACAATGAATGTATCAATAGAACATATTAAAAAATTAATTACAAAAAAAACAAAAGCAATTATTTTTGTTAATTACGGTGGTGTTCCCTGTGATCTTGAGGAATTAAATAAACTTAAAAATAAACATAATTTGCTTTTGATTCAGGATGCAGCACAAAGCCTTGGTTCTAAATTTAAAAATAAGGATATAACCAACTATGCTGATTTTACTATTTTTAGTTTTCAAGCAATTAAACATATCACTTCTGGTGATGGAGGACTTTTATCTTTTAAAGATAAAAAATTGCTTGATGCAGCCAGACGTATAAGGTGGTTTGGCATCGATAGAATTAAAAAACAAGGTGGTACTTGGGAAAATGACATTAAGGAGGTAGGCTATAAATATCAAATGACAGACTTAGGGGCACGCCTACTTTTGGATACATTGAAAGAATATAAAAAAATAACAACACATAGAAAAAAAATATTCGACATATATAAAAAAATCTTATCAAAAAATAAAAATATTAAAATTTTAGATACAACTAATTTGTTATTAACTAATTCACATTGGTTATGTACAATAATAACAGACAAAAGAGAATTTTTGCAAAAAAAGTTACGTAAATTAAATATTGAAACTAATCAAGTTCACTTTAGAAATGACAGATATTCGATTTTTGATAAATTTGTAATAAATAAAAAGTTTCCTAATATGGACTTATATGAAGACAAGTACCTAGTTATACCATTAAATCATAAGATAAGCACTAAGGATGCTTATTTCATATCTAATAGTATAAATAGAATTTTAAAATAATTTTTTTTTTAACAATTGTAAAATGTATTTTATTTTACATTGCAGCAATTCAACAAAAATAAAAAAATCTAATTGAGGTTCGTTTAATTTAGATTTATAAACTTGACCTCTTCTTAGATAATTCTTTATAAAAAAATCAATTGAGATTTTCCATTTTAATAAAAAAGTTTTTCTACCATTGTTTCTTTTAAGATTTTTTTTTTTTCTAGTTGTTAGTGAGCCAAAATGATATATGCGAGATTTATTAACTCCTTTAAAAACTCTAACACCATGCTGCCATAACTTCATATTTAAATCTGGATCCGAGCCAAAGCCGGGGTCAAATTCTTCACTAAAACCGCCTACCTTATTCCACAATTCTTTGTGAATTATATGAGGTGCCCAGTGACTACCTTGTAAATCATGAAAAACAAGTTTGTCAAAATTTTTTAGGAGTTTTTTTTCATTAAAATTATAAATTGATGTACCTACATCATAAGTAATGTGATTTGGTAAACTATTATCTTGAGCATAGTGACTTATTTGGGTACATGATAGGTAGTAAAAATTGTGTTCTAAATCATTTATCTCGCTTGCTAAATGTTCGTCCCATTTAGGAAGAAAATACATATCATCATGTGCATAAACTAAATAATTTGTTGTTGATTCTCTTGCCGCAATATTCACACCACTACAAAGACCTACATTTTTTGTAGTTTTAGTGTACTTATATTTTTTTAAGGTCAAAAATTCTTCTGTAAGGGTGTCGCTTCCATTTATATGTATAATAAGCTCATGTTTATAAGATGAATTTTTCTCAATTGAATTGATACACAATTTTAAATAATCACAGTTATCAAATGTTGGTATAATGATAGAAAACTTCATGAGGAATATTTATAGAATTTATAAACTTTTTATATTAAAAAATGCATAATTATATGAATTCTTTTACTGATAAAAATCAAGAAATTGCCCTTATAGGCTGTGGTTATTGGGGCACCATTATTGCAAAAACATTAATTGAATTAAATTTTAAAAATATAAGTATTTATGATGCTAATAAAAATAATTCAAAGACATTAAAGAATAAATATAAAAATTTAATAGTAGAAAATAAATTTTCTAAAATATTAGAAAATGATGAAATAAAAAATGTTTTTTTTGCTACACCACCTTCAAAAAATTATAAAATTGTGAAAAATGCGTTATTACATAAAAAAAATGTATTTATTGAAAAACCTGGTGTAACTAAGATTTCTGAACTCAAGAGTTTAAATTTAATTTCAATAAAAAATAAATGTAAACTTATGTTTGGATACGTCTATTGTTACAATGATTATATAGAGTTTATTAAAAAAACACTTAATAAAAAAAAACTAGGACAAATCCTTTATATAAGTTTTCATCGACAAAATTTAGGACCAATTAGAAGTGATGTAAATGTTGCAGACGATTTATCCTCACACGACCTTAGTATAATTTTATATTTATTTAAGAAATTACCAAAAGTTTTAAAACACATTAAATATTCTTTATTAAAGAAAAATATTTATGACATATCAAATTTGCATATGAAATTAAAAAATATATATATTGATATTAATAACAGTTGGCTTAACCCGAAAAAAATAAGAACATTGACAATAATCGGAACAAAAAAAATGCTTTTATTTGATGAAATGAATTTAGATGAACCAATTAAAATTTATGATAAATATGCCACTTATCCTAAAATCCAAGATTTTAATAAAAAATTTTTCAAATCTAAAGCCTTAATACATGTGGGGAAAAATATTTCACCAAAAATTAAAACAAAACCAGCTCTTGCGAATGAAATTAAACATTTTTTTAATTCAGACTTAACAAAAAATAAACCAATAACTAATTATAAGTTTTCTTTAAAAATTTTAAATGTGTTAAAAAGAATTTAAAACTTTAACTATTTTTACTAAATTTTCATTTTTCAAATTTGGATTAATTGGTATACTAATTCCTTCTCTTGCTAATTGTTCCGCATTTGGAAATTTTTTTTTTCTAAAAAAGGATTTTAATGAGCTAAGTTGATTCAATGCAAAAGGATAATGAAAGCTAAATGGTATATTATTATCTTGAAGTTTGTTAATAAGTTTTTTTCTATATTTCGTTAAAATTACAAATTGATGAAAAACACAATGTTTTGAATAATTAAGTAAGTTAATTTTTTTATTTTTAATATTTTTGGAGTAATATTTAGCAATCAATTGCCTTTTTTTATTATTTAAATCGAGATATTTTAATTTACGTATTAATACTGCTGCCTGAATTGTATCTAGTCTACTATTAAAACCCACTTGATTATGAATAAATTTTTTGCTTGACCCAAGATTTCTAAAATTTTTAATCTTATCGTAATATTTTTTATAATTTGTCGTAATAATTCCAGCATCACCATAAGCCCCTAAATTTTTACCAGGATAAAGGCTGAAACAAGAAATATCACTAATTGAGCCAACTTTTGATTTTTTATAAATTGCTCCATGAGCTTGAGAACAATCATCAATGAATAAAATTTTTTTTCCTTTAATAATTTTTTTAATCTCATCTACTTTACAAACAGACCCATATAAATGGACTGGCATAATTACGCGCGTATTTTTATTAATTTTTCTTAATATTTCATCGCAAGATATGGTTGGTGTAGTGTGCTCAATATCTGCCAAAACAGGTTTTAATCCAGCATTAATTACTGAAAATGCTGTTGAACAATAAGTCATAGCAGGAATGATAACTTCAGAATTCTTGGGTAAATTTAGTACTTTTAAAGCAATAGTTAATGCGTCTGTACCATTTGCACAACTAATTGCATATTTTGCACCACAATATTTAGCGAAATATTTTTCAAATTTAATAACTTTGTCACCCAAAATAAAATTATTATTTTTAATTATTTTTTTAATATCATTAAAAATTAACTTTTGTATTTTTTTATCTTGTTCAGCTATATCTAAAAATTTAATCATAGACTTTATCTATTTACATTGTTTTTAAAATCATATCATTAGCAATTTTTTTATTATTAAAAAGCTTAAAATATTTCTGTTTGCCATTCTTACCATATTGATTAATTTTTCTTTCATTTGTAAGTAGATATTCAACTTTACTACCCAAATCATCAAATGTTTTATAAGTACCCACCTCATCTTCATTAAAAATTTTATTTAATTGTGTTCCCAAATCTACAAAAGTATAAATACCATTTCCTATTAATGAGGCAATTCTATTACTAGACGTATATTTGATAGGTTTTCCTCGACTCAAATTAAGAGCCATTTTACATTTGTTTAATTCTGACAAAAAATCATAATTCCATTTTGGTAACTCATTTGAAATACCCAATATATTATAATTGATATCTGGATATTTTGTGATCAATCTTTTTATAATTGTTTCTCGTTCGTCTGTCTTGCCCTTCTTAAGTTTGCCAAAATTCACTCCGTGACTAAGTGCAAAAAATAAATCTTTATGTCTATTAGTATTTTCATAAATATTTAGATTTTCAATATTTTCATCGACTGGTATTGGTAGAAAATTTAATTTTTTTTTATTAATTTTAGTTTTTAATTCGTCAGGATGTGTTGTTGTAAAATAACTATCTATAAGGTCATGATTTGATTCAATAAGTTTAAGATTTTCTCTCCAATTAGGACCTTCTCCTTTAAAACCTAAAGCATCTTCGTACCATAAAGAAAGTTTTAATCTAAATTTCATTTTTAAATCTTCTAAGTTATCTCTGTATAAAAAATTATTGTGACCCAGGATAATTAGATCAGGTCTGTAATGACCACATATTGTTGAAACTTTTTTATTTAAAGTTGAGTTTTTTTCTTTAATTAAACTTTTATCTATATAATTTCTGTATGAAAAATTAACTATATCGTGACCGTTACGAATAAATCCCTTTGATAGCTTACTGGATATAGAGATATTGAAAAGTCTATAATCATTACGCTCATCAAATTGGGAAATATGTAAAATTTTTAATTTAGAATTCCTATTTATATAAATTTTTGGCATTATAAAAAAGTTTTTTACATCATCAATTTTTTTAATCTTATTTTCTAATTTATGCCTAACATTTAAGTAATTTTTTTTTTGAATTGATATTCTTTTTTGTTTATTTAATATTAGATCTTGAATTGAATTAAATATATCTCTGCTGGTTATATCTTTCAAAAACAATTCATTGTAAAATGTTTCAGGTAGACCACCATTTTTACTAGTTATAGTAGCGCAACCGTGTGCAGCTGATTCCATAGCAGTTCTCCCAAATGGCTCTTGCCATTTTGATGGAACTACAGATATTGATGCCTTTGAATAATATTTCAATATTTCATCATGATTGATCCAATCTAAAATTTTAAAATTTTTATGAACAAAATTATATTTTTCTCTAGGTTCATTACCTATGGCTACAGCATTCCAATCCTTGTATTTTTCTAGAATCTGGATAACAGATGAACCAAACATGTCATAACCTTTCGATGAATTTAATTTACCACAAAAAATAATAAGCTTTTCTTTCCTAGGAAATTTTTTTAAAGGTTTAATTGAAGGATATAATATTTCACAATTATTTTTATGATTGTAGGGTAAGCCTTGAAAGAATTTATCTTTAACCCATTTACTTACAAAATAAACATAGTCACAGTTTTCTGCTATGTACTTTCTTTCGCTTATTGTGGCCGAACCTCTCATCTCTATAGGATTATTATGAAAAATAAAAGTCAGTTTTGCATCAATTTTTTTTTTCAGAAGAAATAGTAAAGATTCGGGTCTATTATGAATTTCAATAATTAAATATTTTTCTATAAGATAATCATTGTACAATTGCTTAGTATACCCTAAACTTTTTTGAACTATTTTTCCGGTTAGGTCTATATTTTTAAAATTTGGGGTCAGTGGTTTAAGTTTTTTATTTAGATTTCCGTAAACTATTGTTTTATCTTTTAGTTTACTTTGGGATAAATAATCCTTAATCCAAATGGATGCTGCTCCAGCATGATCCATATTATAATTTTCTTTATAGGGTAATAAAATGGCTATTTGTTTTTTTGTCATTTTTTTAATTTTATTAGGGTGTTAAATCTTTTAGTTTCTTTTTTTATTATATCTATACTAATTTTATTTCTTTTTAAGCCTATCAAATTTTTTTTAATTTTTTTAGCAGGTTTTCCGTAAAACGTATAACCTGGTATTACTTTTATTTTTTTTGTAATGAATGAATGCATACCAATCATTGAGTAGGCCCCAATTACTTGATTTTGATGGATACTACTTTTTATTCCTAATTGAGCCCCATTCATTATATAAACATTACCGCCAAGCACAACATTGCTACTAAGAATAATGTTATTTTCAAGTTCACAATCATGATCAACAGTTGTTGAATTCATAAAATAATTATTATCACCAATTATTGTTTTTTTTGAAATTTTCGTAGGTAAATGAATATTACAGTATTCATTAAAAATATTATCATTACCAATATAAATGAATCCTTTGCTTTTAAGATTAGGATGTTGTGCGTCATTCCCTATAACTACGTACGGACCGATTACATTACCCACACCAATCTTAACTTTCTTCCAATCAATAACTGCAGTTGTATGAATTAGGTTATTCTTAATCTTGTTATATTTAAACATATGTTTCTTGATACTCTAGTTTTATTTTATTTCTTAAATAATAATTTTTCTTTAATCTATATTCTTCCTTCATAGCAAGAGATTTACTATAGTATTTTTTTTTATATATTATAGTCCAAATTTTTCCTCTCGTATATTTTGCACCTTTTGAGGTATTGTGGAGATTTAATCTTGTTTGTAATTTATTAGTGTAACCAACATAAGAGTATGTTTTTTTATTTTTAACACTAATCAACATATAAACGTAAAAAGTCATTTAAGTAAAATAAACATTTAATAATGGCGGTCCCTGGGGGAATCGAACCCCCCTTTGCAGGATGAAAACCAGCTGTCCTAACCGATAGACGAAGGGACCGTGTTGAGATCTTTTATTTTAAAAGTCAATATTTATCAAGCTCAATTAAACTATAAGATTACATCTCTAATAGTTAATTGGAGTGTATTTTTGTTATTCCAAATATTTTCATTAATATGTCCCAGTACATTTAAGTCGTTCTTATAATTAAGTAGATATTCTCCAATTTTATTGTCCACAGAGTTAAAGGAGATAGCTTTTATTGAAAAGCCTGTTTTAGATTTTAAGATTAAAGAAATATGCTTACTGTTCAGTATTGTTGTCTTAATTACCTTTAAATCCTTTAAGAAAAATGTAGGTTTTGGGTTGCCTGTACCAAAAGGCTCTAATTTTTTTATATCTGAGTAAAAATCAATATTAAAAGCAAGAGATGATACTTCTGCATCATATAAAAATGTGTGATCTTGCGTATCACATGTATTAGAAAAATCTCTTAAAATAAAATTTTTAAAATTATTAAGATTATTTTTTTTAAGTGTAAATCCTGCAGCCATATTATGACCACCACCACCTAGGATTAAATCATTATCAAGTGAGCTCTTAATGACACGACCAATATTGTAGTCATATATTGATCTGGCAGATCCCTTTAATAATTCATTTGAATTTGTTATTACTATAGAAGGTTTATTAAAATAATCTTTTAATCTTGATGCAATTATTCCTATTAATCCCTCGTTAATATTTGGGTTATAATATATTATAACATTGTTATTTTCATTTTCTATAGTTTGAAAATTAATTTCATCAAGTATTAAAGTCTCAATTTCTTTTCTTCTATTATTTAATTTAATTAACTCACTAGATCTAATATTTACAATATTTAAATCATTCGAAGATAATAACTCTGTAGCATAACTTGATTTACCTAATCTACCACCTGCATTTAATATAGGACCAATTAAATAACCAAGATCATTAATGTTAAGTTTATTTTTCTTATCATTAAGGTTAAACAATTCATTAATGGCTATGTTTTTTCTGATATCAAAATTTTTAAGTGCTGTTAAAGCAATTAATCTATTAAGTTTTCTTAATGGCATTACATCGCATACAGTTGCTAACAAAACATAGATTAAGTAATCAGATAACTTAATACTACTTTTGATCTTTCGAGATAACATGTCTAAAAAAAAATAAACTAAAGTTGTTGCACATAGATAATCGTACTCAATATAGCCAGTATCTTTTTTTGGATTAATGATTACGTTTGCCTTGGGATATGGTTTATTTATTTCATGGTGATCGATAACTAAAGATTTAATTTTATTTTCATTTAGAAAATCAATAGCTTCATTAGATGTTGAGCCACAATCAACCATTATTATTAGTTGAGGCTTGTTTAAAATAAGTTTTTTAAATAGTTTTTTAGTTGCTCCGTAACCGTCTTTTTCCCTATCAGGTATATAAAAAAAAAATGGTTGTTTAATAGTTTCAAAAAACCTCACAAATAATGAGGTTGCTGCTGAACCATCGACATCGTAATCTCCTAAAATACATATGTTTTCCTGATTATTTATTGAATTAGATACAAGCTCAATTGATTTTTCAAAATCACTATTTTTTAAAAATATATTATTTAGATTTAAATGATTATCTATACTGCTTAATTCCGTTAGATCAAATTTTCTAGAAATGATTAATTTTGATAAAATATCACTAAAATTATAATCTTGTTTTAATTTTTCTATTGTATTTTTATTAGTTTTTTTTTCTTCCCATTTCTTACCAGAGATAGAAATCATTCTTTAATAAAATTTGTTCTCTTAATAATTTTTTTAAAGTTTGAACTCTTATGAGTAACTAGTGTTTCCCCTATATAAGCATTATTACTTATTTCTATGCCAGACAAAACATCACTGGTTGTTATGCCAGTTGCACAAAATATAGAGTCCCCTTTTACAATTTCATTTAATTCATATTTTTTATTCAAATTAGTTATGCCCATTTTTTTAGCATCACTAATGTCTTTATCATTATCAAATATAAACCTACCTTGAAAATGACAACCATAAGCATCAAGAGCTGATGCAGCTAAAACACCTTCTGGCCCCCCTCCTACACCTAAAAAAATATCTACATTATATTTAGGGTCTGACACATATAATGCACCAAGAACATCACCATCTGTAATTAATTTAAGATTAACTTTTAAATTTTTAAGTTCATCAATTATTTTTTTATGCCTCGGTCTATCTAAAATGCACGCTGTTATTGAAGAAATATCCTTGTTCATAAATTCTGCTAAGTTAGAAATATTTTTTTTTAATAGATAGTCAAGATCAATTACGCCTTTCTCAACATTACCAGTAGCAATTTTATTCATGTAAGTTTCTGGAGCATTAAAAAGATTTCCCTTTTCTGCAATTGCTATTACTGATATTGCACCTGGTAAATTGTTAGCAGCAAAATTCGTACCTTCTACCGGATCAACAGCTATATCAAAATTTGGACCTTTTTTATTACCAAGTAATTCACCTGTATATAACATAGGTGCTTCATCTAATGAGCCTTCACCAATTACCACCTGACCATTCATATCTATTTTATTCAATTCAGTCCTCATAGAGTCAACTGCTGCTTGATCAGCTGCAATTTTATCTTTCTTACCTACTAAATAGGATGATGCTAAAGCCGCTTTGGAGGAAACATTAATAAAATGATCAATGTATTTTTTATCAATAGTCATTAAATTTCTTCATTTATAGACTTGGTAGAATTTATTACATTTTCAAATTCTCTTAGACGTTTGTAAACACTTGCCAACTCAATAATAGTGGGCCAAGCTTTCAATAAGTATTGCATAGAGCCTTCAACTCTTCCAAAAGCTCTTATTATTTGTTGCATAACTCCTAATGTTACAACACCCGCTACAATAGCTGGTGCTAAAAAACATAAGCTGATAATACATTTGCCTGTAAGTAAGCCATACGACCAACATTGAAATATAAATAACGTATGTAGCTTAAAAAATGAATCGAACGAACATCATCGAACAATTCATTTATTGTCTTAGGTCTAACGTTATTGTCATCTTCAGCTACTACTAATATTTTTCTATATGCAGCTTCTTTTTTTTGTAGATCATATTCAACTCCAACTAAACGTAATATCCAGCCTAATCCTATCAAGAATGCCGTACCACCCAATGTCCAAAGCAATGCACCTGTTATTAATCCATATTGCCAATCACCAAAAAAGAAGATCGGTATACCGACTGACAGTCCCAATAATATGGGGGTAAATTGTATTAATACCATAACTGACTCAATAAAGCTTGTACCTAGAGATTCCATAATACGTGTGAACTTAATAGTATCTTCTTGAACCCTTTGTGAGGCACCTTCTATTTTACGAGCTCTATCATAAACAGAATGATACCATTCAACCATTGCTGCTCTCCACCTAAATAAAAAGTGAGCTGTAAAAAAACTTATTACTACATAAAGGGCTATATATATTCCAGCTAGTGTAATAAAAGATGCTAAATTTTCCCAGTACTCTTCAATTGTAATTGCATTGGGTTTAGCAAGTGCTTTTTGAATCATATCGTAAAACACACCAAACCATTCATTTATTTTAACATCAATTTTTACTTGAACCCACAATGATGATAAAATTACAAACGAACCTAACCAAGACCACAATTGCCATTTTTTTTGGGTAAAAAATTTAAACATATAAATTATTTAAGAAAATTATCAGCGTAAGATTTTTTTATAGTCCTTCTTTTTTGTGGTTCAATAATTTCAAAATCAATTTTATTTTTTTTAGCATATTCAATAGCTAAATCTTTAGTTGAAAATTCTAGATTTAATTCAGATAGTGTGTCCGAACTTGTTTCCCATCCCATTAAAGGGTTAATACCAGTGTCTTTAGTCTTAAATTCAATACGCCACTTATCAGACTTACCCAAGCCAGATTGCATAGAGTTTTTGGTAGGTAAGTAGATTTTAGCTTTATTCATAATAAATGGTCGGGGCGGCAGGATTTGAACCTGCGACCCTCTGGTCCCAAACCAGATGCGCTACCAGGCTGCGCTACGCCCCGATTGAGGTACTAATACATTAGATATTAATAATTTCAAAGGATAAAGATTATCTAAAATAAGGATTTATTTAAATATTCTGGTATAAAAACAGATGATCATTAGCTGCACAAATTGTAAAAAAAAATTTATTGTAGACTCGAGTTTAATACCTGAGAAAGGCAGACTTTTACAATGTAATAGCTGTAATTATAAATGGTTTTTTAAAAAAGAAAACACACATAGTTTTAAGGATCCAATTGGTGTTGAAAGCTCAGAAATCATCGTACCCACTAATGATAGACAAGAAAGACAAGATTTAGCAGATAATATTAATGATGAAAAATCATTACAGAAAAATGATGAAACCATAATTAATGATGAAAAATCATCACAGAAAGATAATGAAACCATAATTAATGATGAAACCATAATTAATGATGAAAAATTATTACAGAAAAATGATGAAACCATAATTGAAGAAAGAACAAAGACTAAAAAAAAATTTAATATACTTAAACCAATTCTAGTTTTTATAATTTCTTTTATAATTTTAATAATTTTGATTGATACATTCAAATATCCGATTAGTAAATTTTTACCGGATATAGAATTTTTGCTTTACAGTCTGTATGAAACAATTATAGATGTATTTTTATTTTTACAAGATTTAATTTAATTACATGATTAAAAATTTATCTAAACCTTTTAAGTGGTTCTTTAAGTTAGAGGCTGCAAGTGGTTTAGTTCTATTAATAGCTGCCATCGTTGCTTTAATTATAAGTAATTCTAATTATAGTGAGTTATACTTTAATACCTTGGATCAATATCTATTCATTGGTATTAATAAATTTGGTCTAAAGCTCTCTGTACACCATTGGATTAATGATTTGCTTATGGCGATATTCTTTTTTTTTGTAACTTTAGAAATTAAGAGAGAATTTATTCAAGGCGAACTTTCTAATACAAAAAAAGCATTACTACCTATAATTGCTGCTGTAGGAGGCATGTTAGTCCCTGCTCTTTTTTACGTTGTGGTAAATTTTGGTAATTCCGAAACATTAAATGGATGGGCTATTCCTTCGGCTACTGATATAGCATTTTCACTGGGCGTATTATCCCTTCTAGGCTCTAGAGTGCCAATTTCACTTAAAATTTTTTTAACAGCGTTAGCTATAATTGATGATCTTGGTGCAATCTTGATTATTGCATTTTTTTATTCTGGAGATTTAAGTATTAGTTATTTAAGTTTAATTTTTATTTCATATATGTTGTTACTTATATTAAACAAAATAGGAATAAAAAAATTTACACCTTATTTAATAATTGGAATGTTTATGTGGTTGTTCACATATAAATCAGGCATTCATGCAACTATCGCAGGTGTACTTCTTGCCTCAGCAATTCCACACAATGCAAAAAATAAGGGCTATTCTTTGTTAATTAAACTCGAACATGCAATTAGTCCATATGTAGCATTTATGATAATGCCATTATTTGCATTTGCTAATGCGGGTGTTTCTTTGACAGGATTGTCAATATCATCTCTTATACTCCCTGTTCCTTTGGGTATTTTGTTAGGGCTATTCTTTGGAAAACAATTGGGTGTTATGGTTTTTTCTTTTTTCGCAATTAAATTAGGAGCTGCACAAATGCCAGATAATTCAAACTGGATAAGTTTATATGGTGTCTCAATTTTAACAGGTATTGGATTTACAATGAGCCTTTTTGTAGGAAATCTAGCGTTTGCCGAAAATATACAATATATTGATGGTGTCAAAATTGGTGTTTTAGTGGGCTCTTTATTGTCAACTTTATTTGGATATTTTTTATTATTAATTTTTTCAAAAAAATAAATTATGTTTAATGTAAATTATTTATTAATCTTTATATTGACTATTATGTTTTCAATATTTGAAAAAGTCGATGCGAAGTACGAAAAATTATTTTTTGATTTAAATATTAAAGATATTAATAATGAAGAATTATACTTAGAAAAATTTAAAGGAAAAATAGTTCTTATTGTTAATGTAGCTAGCAAATGCGGATTTACTAAACAATATTCAGACTTACAAGCACTTTATAAAAAATATAATGAGAGAGGACTAATAGTATTAGGTATTCCTTCCAATCAATTTGGAAGTCAAGAGCCTGGTACAAATAAAGAAATTAAAAATTTTTGTGAAACAAATTTCAATATTACTTTTCCTATGACTGATAAAGTTGATGTAAAAGGCAAAAACGCACATGAATTATATTTATGGGCTAAAGAAAATTATGGAAAATCTACAATACCAAAATGGAATTTTCACAAAATATTAATAAATAGAGAGGGAAAAGTTCAAGAAACTTTTGGTTCATTTACAGCCCCTTTATCACAAAAAATTATTAAAGAAATTGAACTATTACTGTAGATTATAAAAAACTCATAAATCAAATAGTTTATTAAAATTTTTTGTTGTATGTACTATAATCTGGTCTAATGGTTCTTCTTTTAAGAGAGAAAGTTTTTCAATTGTGTATTTAATAAAACTTGGTTCATTTTTTTTCCCCCTCATTGGTATAGGAGCTAAAAATGGACTATCTGTTTCTACCAGTAATCTTTCCAAAGGAATTGTTTTAAATGTATTTTGTAGTTCAATGCTATTCTTAAATGTAATTATGCCACTTGCTGAAAAAAAAGCTCCTAAAGATAACAGCTTTTTTGAAAATTTTAAAGAACCTGTAAAACAATGCATTAATATCTTTAAATCAGCACTTTTATATGAATTAAGAATTTGAAATGTTTCATCTTCAGCATTTCTTGAATGAATAATAATAGGTTTTTTGAGTTCAATAGATGACTCTATATGAGTTTTGAAACTCTCTATTTGTCTCTCTTTATTACTATGGGTATAAAAAAAGTCTAAACCTGTCTCCCCTATACCAATTATTTTTTCAAATTTATTTACTGTCTGAATAATAGATTCTTTATTAATAACGTTAGTTTCAGTTTCATGGGGATGAATCCCATAAGTTCCATATATTATTGGATCTTTTTTTATTAATTGTTTTATTTTTTCAAAGCTTTCAATTGTAGTGGAGATAGTTAATAGTTTTTGAAGACCAGCATCTTTCGATCTCTTAATAATCTTATCAAGATTTTCAAATAAAGGCTCATGATCTAAATGACAGTGTGAATCAATCATTTTTTTCAATTTTTTTGAATAAAATACCAATCATATTAATATTATCTCCTGCTTTTAGGTAGTCATGTATACCAATTGATTCAAAGATAATATCATTAGAATTAAGATTGAAAATTTTCAGTGCTTTATTTATAGTGTCTGGAATTATTGGATAAAGCATGAATGAAATTTTTCTAATAATTTCGAGAGAAGTATAAACGATTGTATTTAATCTTTCTTTGTTATCTTTTTTTTTCCATGGTTCCTGATCATTAAAATATTTATTAGCCTCAAACAAAGCATTTAAAATAAAATCTATATAAAAATTAACATTTTGCTTATCTATTTCATCTCTTAATATTGATAAATTGTTTGTAAACTTGTTCAAAATTTTAAGATCATCTTTTTCAAATTTTTGTATTGTAGGTATTTTAGAAGAACAGTTTTTTTCAGCAAAAGTGGTTACTCTTTGACATAGGTTTCCATAGTTATTAGCTAAATCGCTATTAACACAATTTTCCAGTCTATCTTGAGAAATATTACCGTCATTACCAAATGAAACTTCTTTTATTAAGTAATATCTTAATGGGTCTAAACCATACGTTTTAATTATATTAATAGGATCTAAAATGTTTCCTTTAGATTTAGACATTTTTACGTCTCCAGACAGTATCCAGCCATGGCCATAAACTTTTTTTGGCAAAGGGATTTCAGCAGCCATTAAAAATGCTGGCCAATAAACTGCATGAAACCGTAAAATATCTTTACCTATTAGATGCACAGAAGCAGGCCAAAAATTTTTAAATAAATCATCACTCGTATTAGGATAGTTAAGTGCGCTGAGGTAATTTGTTAGAGCATCAAGCCAAACATAAATAACATGATCAGGATTACTAGGTACCTTAATACCCCATGAAAATGTTTTTCTACTGACAGATAAATCCTTCAAACCACTTTTTACAAAACTAATTACTTCATTTTGTCTAGATTTTGGAGAAATAAAATCAGGATTTTTTTCATAGTATTCTAAAAGTTTATTTTGCCACTTAGAAAGACTAAAAAAATAAGACTCCTCCTCTATCCATTCTACTGGTGAGCCAGAGGCTGTAGCTATTTTATTTCCGTCTTTTTCAAAAATTTCATCTTCATTGTAAAAAGCTTCATCTGAAATTGAGTACCATCCAGAATATTTTGAAAGATAAATATAACCATTTTTTTCTAATTCTGACCACAAATATTGTACAGTTTTCTTATGTCTATCCTCAGTTGTTCTGATAAAATCGGTATTTGATAAATTTAACATCTTAGAAAGATCTCTAAATGTTTGACTTATTTTATCACAAAATAAAAGTGGTTCAATACCATTTTTTTCTGCAGCCCGTTGAATTTTTAAACCATGTTCATCAGTGCCAGTTAAAAAATGCACGTTATAACCATCAATTCTTTTAAATCTTGCAAAAAAATCTGCAATAATGCTTGAGTAAGCATGACCCATGTGAGGTTTAGCTGAGGGATAGTAAATAGGAGTTGTTATA
>CAJQSG010000038.1 GCA_905612525.1 uncultured Candidatus Pelagibacter sp.
AGGGCTTAAACATTAATACGCCTATTAATTTGAAGTTACAAAAAATTGCAACTCAATCTTTAAGAAATGGTCTTATTAGTTATGACAAAAGAAGAGGCTGGAGAGGACCAATACTAAAAAAAAGAAAATTAAACAATTGGACTAGCGGAATCAAAAAATTTCAATTAGAAAAATCAATTAATTGGGATTTAGCAATAATAAAAAAAATTAATAAATTTTCTGCAGAGATTGAAACTGAAAAAAAATTAAAAGGAGTTATAAAATATGAAAACATCTCTTGGACCAAAAAAGAATTTAAGGAGTTGTTTAATACTGGAGATGTAGTTTATGTAGAAAATATAAATGACAATATATTTGCCTTAAGACAATTGCCTGCTGTTAATGGTGGAATTGTAGTAATGGACCCTTTTACTGGAAGAGTATTTGCCTTAAGTGGAGGTTTTAGTTTTAAGAAAAGTGAATTTAATCGAGCAACGCAAGCATTAAGACAACCCGGTTCTGCTTTTAAACCATTTATTTATGCACTAGCGCTTGAGAACGGATATACTCCATCAACTTTAATTTTAGACGCACCACTAGTCTTAGCACAAGGTGTAGATTTAAAAATGTGGAAACCAGAGAATTATGGAAAAAAATTTTATGGACCTTCTACTTTAAGGATGGGTTTAGAAAAATCTAGGAATTTAATGACCGTAAGAATAGCGCAAGATCTTGGACTTAAAAAAATAGTTAATTTTTCAAAACAACTAGGTATATACGACAACCCCAGTGAACTTTTGTCGATCTCGTTAGGTTCCGCTGAAACAACTTTACTAAAGCTCACTTCAGCTTACTCCTCATTTGTTAACGGTGGAAAGCTAATAAAACCAATCATGATTGATAGAATTCAAGATAGTGAAGGCAACACAATACTTAATAATGAAAAAAGAACATGCACAAATTGTAGTCAACTATCTTTCTTGAGTGATAATTATCCAGAAATAAAAGATGAATTTTTACAAATTTTTTCTGCAGAAACTGCCTATCAGATGACCTCTATATTGGAAGGTGTTGTTCAAAACGGAACAGGAAAAAAATTAAAAGATCTTAATTTAGACTTGGGAGGAAAGACAGGAACTACAAATGGAAACACAGACGCATGGTTTATTGGTTTTACTTCAAAACTTGCAATTGGTGCATATGTTGGATCAGACAATCCACAATCACTAGGTAAAAATGAAACGGGTGCAAAAACTGCATTGCCTATTTTTAAAAGCTTTGTAAAAAATGCTGTAAAAAAAGAAGAGGCTAGACCATTTAAAGTTGCAGACAATATTTTAATGATGGTAATTGATCCTATGACTGGAAAAAAAGCAGAACCCCGATCCAAAAAAACAATAATTGAAGTGTATAAAAAATTGCCTATAGAAAATTCTTTAAATTTAGACATTAATAATAGACTAAAAAATGAAAATATATTAAGATTCTATTAATGGAAAATGAATATCTAAATCACAGACTAGAAATAAAAAAAATCAATCAAAGAGTTAAGGAGTATCTTTGAAAAAAATGAAATTCAATCCAAGTTAAAAAAAAATAATCAAAAAATGCAAGAAAGTAATTTCTGGCAAAATAAAGCTAATTCACAAAAAGTTATAAAAGAAAAAAAACTCTATGAGGATCTAATAAACTCATATAACGATTCTGTTAAATCAATTATTGACTTACATGAATTAAACGAACTGGCTTTAGAAGAAAAAAATCAACCAATAATAAATGAAGTTTTAGAAAGTTTAAAAAACTTAAAAAAATCTGCAAAAAAAAATGAAACAAGATGTTTTTTATCAAATGAAAGCGATAGTTTAGATTGTTACATAGAAATTCACGCAGGTGCAGGAGGAACAGAAAGTCAAGATTGGGCTGAAATGTTAAGACGTATGTATTTAAAATGGTCAGTTTTAAAAAATTTTAAATCACAATTAATAAGCGAACATAAAAGTGATGAAGCTGGAATAAAATCATCAACAATAAAAATTGAAGGAGACTATGTGTTTGGTTGGCTAAAAGCTGAGTCAGGAATTCATAGATTAGTTAGAATTTCCCCTTTTGATTCAGGAGCTAGAAGACATACGAGTTTTGCAAGTGTATGGATTTATCCTGTAGTAGATGAGAATATTGATATTGAAATTATAGAAAAAGACTTAAGAATAGACACCTATAGATCCAGTGGCGCTGGAGGACAACATGTTAACACAACTGATAGCGCGGTTAGAATTACACACTTGCCATCAAAAATTGTTGTTCAGTGTCAAAATGAAAGATCACAACATAAAAATAAAGATACATGCATGAATATGCTCAAAGCAAGGCTTTATGATTTTGAAATGAAAAAGAGAGAAAAAGAAAGTCAAAGTATAGAGTCGTCTAAATCTGAAATAGGTTGGGGGCATCAAATAAGATCTTATGTTCTTCATCCTTATAGAATGGTTAAAGATAATAGAACTAACTTTGAAAGCTCAAATCCAAACAAGATATTAGATGGAGAAATAGACGACTTTTTAGAAAGCTCACTGTATAAAGTTAAATGATTAAAAAAATAATTAAAATTTTATCAATTATATTATTAATAGTTACTTTGTTTATTTTCTATTTAAGTTTTATTGGAATAAAAACTGAAAAATTTAATGAAAGAATTAAAAATAAAGTATTAGAAATCGATAAAAAAATAAGTTTAGATTTACATGATGTTAAATTTTTACTCAACCCATTTAATTTTACAGGAAGCATTGCAACTAGTAATCCTACAATATTATTTGAGGGTAACAAGCTACAAATAAAAAATATTAAAACAAAAATATCTTTAAGATCATTAATATTTAATGAATTCTCAATAGACGAATTACAAATTTCTACAAAAGCTATTAAGCTTAATGATTTAATTTCATTAACAAGATCATTCAAAAATTCAACTGGATTATTTTTATTAAATAGTATTATTAAGGATGGATCTATATTAGCAGACATTAATCTAAAATTTAATGATAATGGAACGATAAAAAACAATTATCAACTCAATGGTTTTGTTACGAATATAAAATTTAACCTTTTAAATCAATATAATGTAAGAAATTTAAATTTTGAATTCGATATTCGAAAAGATAAGTACCTTTTAAAAAAATTAAAAACAGATTTTAATAATATAAAATTATCTTCCCCATCAATTGAAATCGATCAAGAGAAAAATTTATTTTTGGTAAAAGGAAAAATTTTATCAA
>CAJQSG010000039.1 GCA_905612525.1 uncultured Candidatus Pelagibacter sp.
TAAAATCTAACAGAGCGCAAGCTTTAGCTATTAGGTGGTTAGTCGATGCTTCAAGAAAAAGAAAAGACAAACATATGTCAGATAAAATTTTTAATGAACTTTATGATGCTTACGAAAAAAAAGGATCAGCAGTTAAAAAAAGAGAAGATGTTCATAAAATGGCAGAGTCAAATAAGGCTTTTGCACATTTTAGGTGGTAGAAAATTATGGCTAGAACGAATACATTAGATACATATAGAAATATTGGAATTATGGCTCACATTGATGCTGGTAAAACTACTACTACTGAAAGAATTTTATATTACACAGGAAAAAGTCATAAAATAGGAGAAGTTCACGATGGAGCTGCAACAATGGATTGGATGGAACAAGAGCAAGAAAGAGGTATCACAATTACATCAGCTGCAACTACCTGTTTTTGGAATGATCATAGAATTAACATTATTGATACTCCTGGTCATGTAGATTTTACTATCGAAGTCGAAAGATCATTAAAAGTTTTAGATGGAGCTGTATGTGTTTTTGATGGTGTTGCGGGTGTTGAGCCTCAATCTGAAACGGTGTGGAGGCAAGCTGACAAATATAAAGTTCCAAGAATTTGTTTTGTAAATAAATTAGATAGAACTGGTGCAGATTTCTACAGATGTGTAGATATGATTAGAGATAGACTTGGTTGCAAACCTTTAGTTATACAAGTTCCAATTGGTATGGAAGCAGATTTATCTGGTGTTGTTGATTTAGTTAAGATGAAAGCACAAGTTTGGAAAAATGAAGCCTTAGGTGCTGAGTGGGAATACAAAGAAATTCCCGATGAATTAAAAGAAATTTCTCAAAAATATAGAACTGAACTTGTCGAAACTGCTGTTGAACAAGATGAAAAATTAATGGAAAGCTACTTAAATGGTGATGAAATTAAAGAAGAAGATTTAATTAAGTGCATAAGAAAAGGAACTTTAAATTTTAGTTTTGTTCCAATCACTACTGGTTCTGCATTTAAAAACAAAGGTGTTCAACCATTACTTGATGCAGTCATTAACTATTTACCTAGTCCAATTGATATTGGTTCTATTAGTGGAACAAAACCTGGAACTGAAGATGTTGTTGAAATGAAATTTGATGATGCGGCTGGTTTTTCTGCTTTAGCATTTAAAGTTGCTAATGATCCATTTGTAGGATCATTGACATTCATTAGAATTTATTCTGGAACAATTAAAACTGGAACAGCTGTTTATAATACTTCAAAGGAAAAAGAAGAAAGAGTGGGTAGAATGCTTTTAATGCATGCAAACTCAAGAGAAGATATTAAAGAGGCGAATGCAGGAGATATCGTTGCCTTAGCTGGTCTTAAATATACAATAACAGGGCACACTTTATGTGATGAAGTTAACCCAGTTTTATTAGAACCGATGGAGTTTCCAGAACCTGTAATTGAAATTGCTGTAGAGCCTAAAACAAAAGCTGACCAAGAAAAAATGGGTGAAGCTTTAGCTAGGTTAGCAAAAGAAGATCCGTCTTTCAGAGTAACTTCAGACGAAGAATCGGGTCAAACAATTATTAAGGGTATGGGTGAATTACATCTAGATATTATTGTTGATAGAATGAAAAGAGAATTTAATGTTGAGGCAAATATTGGTGCACCACAAGTTGCTTATAGAGAAACTATTCAAAATGCATCTGAGTTTGAGTACACGCACAAAAAACAAAGTGGCGGTGCTGGTCAGTTTGCAAAAGTTAAGCTTTTAGTAGAGCCTCAAGAACCTGGCAAAGGTCGAGAAGTTGATAGTAAAATTAAAGGTGGTTCTATTCCAAAAGAATTTATCCCAGGTGTTGAGAAGGGTATTGAGACAATATCTGATGGTGGAATTTTAGCTGGATTTCCATTGATAGATTATAAAGTTACAATTTTAGACGGATTACACCATGATGTTGACTCTAGTGTTCTTGCGTTTGAGCTAGCTGGTAGAGCTTGCTTTAAAGAAGCCTGCACTAGAGGTGGATTGAAGTTATTAGAGCCAGTAATGAGAGTTGAAGTAGTAACTCCCGAAGATTACATGGGTGATGTTATTGGAGACTTAAACAGTAGAAGGGGCCAAATAAGCGAACAAGAAAGCAGGGGAAATGCAACTGTTATAACTGCAATGGTTCCTTTAGCTAACATGTTTGGTTATATAAACAGTTTAAGATCAATGTCTCAAGGAAGAGCTCAATATTCAATGTTCTTTGATCATTATTCTAAAGTCCCACAAAACGTGCAGGATGAAGTAACTAAAAAGATTGCTGGATAATTATTATGGAAAAACAAAACATTAGAATTAAATTAAGAGCTTATGACAACAAGATCTTAGACGCATCTACAGAAGAAATTGTAAACACTGTTAAGAGAACTGGAGCTACTGTCAAAGGCCCAATACCATTACCAACCAGAATTGAAAAATATACAGTTTTAAAAGGGCCTCACATTGACAAAAAAAGTAGAGAGCAATTTGAAACAAGAACACATAAAAGATTAATTGATATCATTGAACCTACACCTCAAACTGTAGAAGCTTTAATGAAATTAGATTTGGCATCAGGTGTTGATGTGGAGATAAAAATATAATTATGACTGAGATAGCTTTAGTTGGAAAAAAAATTGGTATGACTAGAGAGTTTTATAAAACTGGTCGTCTAGTTCCTGTTACTGTAATTAAAATGGAAAAAGCTAGAGTTATTAATGTTATTGAAGAAGATAAACGTGGATACAAAGCAGTTCAACTAGGTTTTGGTAACATTAAAAGTTCAAAACTTACAAAAGCTATGAAGGGCATGTATGCAAAGAAAAATACAGAAGCCAAGAAAAAATTAAAAGAATTTAGAGTGAAGGATACTGATATATATAAAGAAGGTAATGAATTTGGTTTAGAAATTTTTAACGAAGTAAAATTTGTTGATACTACATCAAAAACTATTGGTAAAGGATTTGCTGGAGCAATGAAAAGACATAACTTTGGTGGATTAAGAGCCACACACGGTGTTTCAGTCTCACACAGATCTCATGGTTCAACAGGTCAAAGGCAAGATCCTGGAAAAGTTTTTAAAGGTAAAAAAATGGCTGGTCATATGGGTGACCGAGTAAGAACTATGCAAAATCTAGAGATTGTTAAAACTGATTTGGAAAATGAATTGTTGTATGTAAAGGGCTCAATACCTGGTTCTAAGAATTCAGAAATACTAGTTAAACAGTCAGTTAAGGTAATTAATAAAATGACTATTAATGAAAAAATTGCTGCTGCAGAAGAAGCTAAAAAAACACCAGATAAAAAGAAAAGATAATGAAAATAGATAAAATAAATTTAGATGGAAAAAAAGATTCAATAGAAGTTTTAGATAAGATTTTTTCTGCAAAAATTAATAAGAAATTAGTAGATAATGTTTTGTACAAAACTAACGCTAACTACAAAGGTAGACACGCCAAAACAAAACAACAAAATGAAATAGCTGGATCTACTTCTAAAATTTATGCTCAAAAAGGAACTGGTGGAGCACGTCATGCTAGTAGAAAAGCCCCTATATTTGTTGGTGGTGGTGTTGCACACGGTCCCAAAGGACAGCTGGCTTATAAAAAAAGGAAACTTAATAAAAGTGAGAAAAAATTAAGCATTGCATCACTTATTACTGAAAAGAATAAACTTAACAATTTATTAATCTTTAGTGACTTCGCTAATGAAATTAAAAAAACCAAAGAAATGCATTTAATCATAAAAAAATTTGAATTAACACATTCGTTAATAATTTTAGACAAAACATCAAAAGAAAAAGTTGAAAAATCTATGAGAAACATCCCAAATGTAAAAGTTACAGATATTAATCACTTTAGTGCTTTTGATATTATTAAATTTAAAAAAGTAGTCTTTACTGAAAGCTCAATAAAAGAACTAGAAAAGAGATATTCTTAAAATGGATAAAATACACCTATACGATAAAATTCTTGCACCAATGCTGACTGAAAAAACTACAAATCTTTCTGAGCAAAATAAGATTGTATTTAAGGTTCCAAGTGAAGCTAACAAAACGAATTTGAAAAAGAATATTGAAAAAATCTTTAAAGTAAATGTTATAAAAATTAATATTATAAACAAACAAAATAGAAAAGTTGTTAAAAGAGGTAAAAAGATAAATATTCAAGGATATAAAAAAGCAATTATAACGTTAAAAAAAGGTCAAAGTATTGACCTAACAACAGGAATTTAAATAATGGCATTAAAAACATTTAAACCATATACAAAATCTACTAGAGGAACTGTTCTTGTTGACAGAACCGGTTTATGGAAAGGCAAACCCTTTAAAATGTTGGTTGAGCCTAAGAATTCAATGCGCGGAAGAAATAACAATGGACACATCACTTCTAGAAACATGTCGGGCGGTGGACATAAGAGAATGTATAGACTTGTAGATTTTTACAGAAAAAAATTTGATGTACCAGGTACTGTTGAACGTATTGAATATGATCCGAATAGATCGTGTTATATTATGTTAATTAAGTTTGAAGATGGAACACATTTTTATTATTTAGCACCTCAAAAAATTAATGTTGGTGATGTTGTTGAAAATGGAATTTCAAAAGAAATTAAAATTGGAAATTGTATGCCGTTAAGGGACATTCCAGTTGGTGTTAACATTCATAATGTTGAGTTACAACCAGGTGGAGGCGGTAAAATAGCTAGATCTGCCGGTACATCTGTAACCATAAGTGGTTTGGATGGAAATTATTCATTAGTTAAAATGACTTCTGGTGAAGTTAGAAAAATAGATTCGAGATGCATGGCAACAATAGGCGTTTTATCAAACCCTGATCAAAAAAACATTAAAATTGGTAAAGCTGGACGATCAAGATGGTTAGGTAGAAGACCACATACTAGAGGAGTTGTGATGAATCCAGTTGATCACCCACATGGAGGTGGTGAAGGTAAGAGTGCTGGAGGAAGACACCCAGTATCGCCAACTGGTCAAGGTGCTAAGGGATTAAAAACAAGAACAAATGCAAGAACAGATAAATTTATAGTTAAAAAAAGAAATAAGAGAAAGGATTCTAAAAAATAATGGCTAGATCAGTGTGGAAAGGTCCTTTTGTTGAGGAGAGCTTAATTAAAAAAGTCGAAAAACAAAAATTAGATCCCAAAAAAAATGCCAATTAAAACCTGGTCACGAAAATCAACTATAATCCCAGAATTTATTGGAGTTAGTTTTTTGATTTATAATGGAAAAAAATTTATACCCGTGACTATATCTGAGGATATGGTTGGTCATAAACTTGGTGAGTTCTCACCTACTAGAACATTTTTTGGTCATACACCAGCAGATAAAAAAGCCAAACCTGCAGAAAAGAAAAAATAATTATGAATAAGAAAAAGAAAATTAATAGAATAAAAGCAGACACTGTTAGATCTGTAAATAATAATATTAGATCTAGTGTGAGAAAACTCAATCCAATTCTTAAAGCGATTGTTGGAAAAAAAGTTGATGTAGCTATTAGAGAATTACAATTTTCTGCAAAAAGAATAACTAGAGAAATTAGAAAAACTGTTTCATCAGCTATAGCTAATGCTGAAAATAACAATCAATATGATATTGATAAACTGATTGTTAAAGAAGCTTATTGTGGAAAAAAAGTTGTTATGAAAAGATTTAGACCTAGAGCAAAGGGTAGAGCTGCACCGATTTTAAAACCGTATTCAACAATCACAATTATATTATCAGAGGCAAAACAAATGGAGAGTCATGGGACAAAAAGTTAATCCAGTAGGTTTTAGACTTGGTGTAAATAGAGGCTGGGACTCTGTTTGGTACGCTAAAAAAAAAGATTTTGGAAATTACTTAATTGAAGATTTCAGAATTAGAGCGTATATAAAAAAAAATGTAGTTAACTCAGGTGTATCCAAAGTAATGATAGAGAGAACATCTAATAAGTGTTTTGTTACAATTTATACTTCAAGACCTGGTTTTGTTATTGGCAAAAAAGGTAGTGACATTGATAAAATTAAAAATAATTTATCTAAATTTACTAGTAACGAAGTAACATTAAATATTAAAGAAGTTAAGAAACCAGAAACCAACGCCTATTTAGTAGCAGAAAATATTGCTCAACAACTTGTAAAAAGAATATCTTACAGAAGAGCAATGAAGAGAGCAATGCAATCATGCATGAGATTAGGGGCAAGAGGTATTAAAGTTTCTATAAGTGGGAGGCTTGGTGGTAATGAGATAGCGAGAACTGAATGGTTAAGAGAAGGTAGTATTCCTTCTCACACATTAAGAGCTGATATTGACTATGCCGAAGCTGAAGCTTTAACAACTTTTGGAATTATTGGCATTAAAGTTTGGATTTATAAAGGTGAGGTATTTGCTCGAGAATTCAGTCAAGAAACAAACAAGATTATACCTAAAGAGGCTAAAGAATAATAATGTTACAACCAGTTAGAACAAAATATAGAAAAGCACATAAAGGTAGAATCCATGGTACTGCCACGCGTGCAGCAAAGATTAACTATGGTTCATTTGCTCTAAAAGCAATGGCTCCAGAAAGAATTATTGGAAAACAAATAGAAGCTGCAAGAGTTGCTCTAACTCGACACATGAAAAGGCAAGGACGTGTATGGACTAGAATTTTTCCAAACATTCCTGTTTCTAAGAAACCTGTTGAAGTGCGTATGGGTAAAGGTAAGGGTGCTCCTGAGTATTGGGCATGTAGAGTAAAGCCAGGGAGAATTTTATTTGAAATAGATGGAGTGTCAGAAGCAATCGCAAAAGAAGCTCTTTATAAAGCTTCAGCAAAATTGCCAATCAAAACAAAATTTATAAAAAGATTTGTATAATATGAAAAAACAAGAAATAAAAAAACTATCTAAGGATGAAGTTATCAAAAATATTGATAAATTAAAAAAAGATTTATTTAATTTTAGATTTCAAAGAATAAACTCAGAAATTAAAGATCCATCAAAAATTGGACAGACAAAAAAAACTATAGCACGATTAAAAACTATACTAAAAGGAAAATTAAATGCCTAAAAAAATATTAACTGGAGTAGTTACTAGCGATAAACCAAATAAAACTATAACTGTAGCTGTGGAAAGAAAATACTCACATCCTGTACTAAAGAAAGTTGTTAAAGTTAAAAAAAAATACAATGCTCATGATGAAAATAATAAATTTAAAACTGGTGATAAGGTTTCAATTATTGAATGTAAGCCTTTTTCTAAAAATAAAAAATTTCAAGTAATGGATGGTTCTAAATGATACAAGTACAAACTGAATTATTAGTTGCAGATAATACTGGAGCAAAAAGAATTGAATGTATTAAAGTTCTAGGAGGATCAAAACGTAGATATGCTAGTATAGGAGATACTATTGTTATTGCAGTGAAAGAGGCCATACCTAAAGGTAAAGTTAAAAAGGGTTCAGTTCACAAGGCCGTTGTGGTTCGTGTTAAATATGGAATTCACCGTGATGATGGATCTAAGGTTAAATTTGATAATAATGCTGCAGTTTTAGTCGATGACAAAGGTGAGCCTGTTGGAACAAGAATTTTTGGTCCTGTGACAAGAGAATTAAGAAATAGAGGGCAAATGAAAATAATTTCATTGGCACCAGAGGTTTTATAAAATGATTAAAAAAGGTTCTAAGGTAAAAGTATTAGCTGGAAGAGATAAAAAAAAAGAAGGTGAAGTCATTGAAATAGATAGACCCAATGATAGAGCAAAAGTTCAAGGAATTAATATTGTGAAAAAACATGTAAAAACAACAAAAGAAAAAAAAGGTGGAATAATTTCTAAAGAAAGTTTTATTCATATTTCAAACCTTGCACTTGTTGATGTAAAAGAAAATATAAAAAAAACTGAGGTTAAAAAATAATGATACCAAGATTAAAAGAGCTTTATTATAAAGAAATTCAACCTGCTCTCAAAGAAAAGTTGGGATTTAAAAATACTTACCAAGGACCAAAAGTTGTTAAAGTTGTTATTAATATGGGTTTGGGACTTGATGGGGCTGATGCAAAAATAATGAAGTCTACTGAAGAAGATCTAGGAAAGATTACTGGACAAAAACCTATCATCACAAAATTTAAAAAATCTGTAGCAAATTTTAAAACCAGAAAGGGCACTAATGCTGGATTAAAAGTTACTTTAAGAGGCAACAAAATGTACGAATTTATTGATAGACTAGTTAATATTGCCCTTCCAAGAATTAAAGATTTTAGAGGTTTATCACCTAAAGGGTTTGATAAATTTGGTAATTATACTTTTGGAATTAAAGAACATATAATTTTTCCTGAAGTTAACTTTGACAGAATTGATAAAATCAGAGGGCTAGATGTTGTTGTTGTAATTTCTGCTATGAGTAAGGACCATAGTTTCGCTCTACTGGAAAAATTAAATTTCCCATTCATTAAAAAAGGAGACAATTAAAAATGGCCAAAGTAAGCGCAGTTAATAAAAACGAAAAAAGAATTAAACTTTCAGATAGACTTTTCAAAAAAAGACAAATTTTGAAAAAAATTGTTATGGATAAGAAAATTTCACTAGAGGAAAGATTCAAGGCTCAACAAAAATTATCTAATTTGCCAAGAAATTCTGCAAAAAATAGAGTAATGAATAGATGTCAAATCACAGGAAGACCTCATGGCGTTTATAGGAAATTAAAAATATCAAGAATAGCTTTAAGGGACTTAGGACTGCATGGATTAATTCCAGGCATGACAAAGTCGAGCTGGTAGAAAGGAACATATGAGTTTAAGTGACCCAATAGGGGATATGATCGCAAGAATAAAAAATGCTTTAGTGAGGAATCACAAAAAAGTAGAATTACCTTCATCTAACTTTAAGGTAAAAATTGCAGATATATTGAAAAGTGAAGGTTTTATTAAAGATTATAAGATTGATGCAGAAAATAATAAACCTGTTCTTTCAATAGATTTAAAATATTACTCAGGTAATCCAGTTATTAGTACATTTGAAAGAGTATCAAAACCTGGTAGAAGAATATTTTCAAGCGCGGATAGTTTGCCAAAGATTAATGGTGGACTTGGAGTTGCAATTGTATCCACCCCAAAAGGTGTTATGACTGATGTTGATGCAAGAAAGCAAAAAGTTGGTGGTGAAATAATCTGCAAGGTATTTTAATGTCTAAAATTGGTAAAATAAGTATTTCAATTCCTGAGAAAGTTAATGCTGTGTTGTCTGGTAGCAATCTGAATATCGAAGGACCACTAGGAAAAAAATCTCTCAATATTGATATAGAAATGTTCAATATCAATATTACCGAAGGTAAGGAGATATCAATTAAACCAAAAAAAATAGACAAAGACTCAAAAAGACTTTGGGGCATGAATAGAAGTTTAATTAATAATGCCGTGATAGGATCTAGCTCTGGTTATGAGAAAATACTTGAACTCGTGGGTGTTGGATATAGAGCTGCCTTAAAAGATAAACAGTTAAATCTACAATTAGGTTATAGTCATGACATTAATTTTGATATACCTGAAGGCATCAAAATCATAGTTGAAAAACAAACCACTGTTAAGGTAAGTGGATCTGATAAGCAACAGGTTGGAATGGTTTGTTCAAAAATTAAATCTTTTAGAAAACCAGAACCATATAAAGGCAAGGGAATAAGAGAAAAGGGCCAGCATATATTAAGAAAAGAAGGAAAGAAAAAATAATGAAATTAAAAGCTATTGATAGAAAAAAATTTAGAGTAACAAATAAAGTTAAAAAAGTTTCTTCTTCTGACAGATTTAGATTGAGCATCTCAAGATCATCAAAAAATATATCTGCACAGATTATAGATGATATTAAAAATATTACATTACTCTCCTCTTCCTCAATTGATAAAGAGATTAAAGCAATGGATAAAGTTAGCAAAACAGAGATTTCAAAGATTGTTGCAGAAAAACTAGCTAAAAAAGCAGTAGAGAAAAAAATAACAAAGATCTATTTTGATAGAGGAGTTTACAAATATCATGGTAGAGTTAAAGCATTTGCTGAAACATTACGTAAAAATGGGATGGAATTTTAATTATGGATTTTAGAAATAAAAACGACGACGGTATTCTAGAAAAATTAGTTCACATTAATAGAATTACAAAAGTTGTGAAAGGTGGACGTAGATTTGGTTTTTCAGCACTAGTTGTTGTTGGAAATCAGGCAGGTAAAATCGGAATAGCTCATGCTAAAGCAAAACAAGTGCCAGATGCAATTAAAAAAGCTAATGAAACAGCCAGAAGGAAATTAATCCATATTCCTCTAAGAGAAGGAAGAACTATTCACCATGATGTTTATGGTAAAGACGGTGCTGGTAAAATTATTTTAAGATCAGCTCCTAAAGGAACTGGTATCATTGCGGGTGGTCCTGTTAGAGCAGTTTGTGAAGTTTTAGGAATTAAAGATATAGTTGCTAAGTCAATGGGAACGTCAAACCCACACAATATGATTCGAGCAACAATGAAAGCTCTTTCAAAACAAAATTCACCAAAACATATAGCAACCATCAGAAATAAAAAAATTTCTGACGTAATTGAAAAAAGAGGATAATGAGTACATTAAATACAACAGGAAAAGTTTTATATAAGAAAAAAATGAGAGTAGGTCGTGGTATTGGATCTGGAAAAGGTAAAACTTCTGGAAGAGGTGTTAAGGGTCAAAAATCTAGATCAGGTGTGTCTATTAAAGCTTTTGAAGGGGGCCAAATGCCTTTATATAGGAGATTACCTAAAAGAGGATTTAATGCCATTAAAAGATACCAGGCTATTATTGCAATAATGAACTTAGAGAAAATTCAATCTTACATCAATGAGAAAACTATTAATTCAACGGATATAATAAACATTGCTTTGCTTATAAAATTAAAATTGATTAATAAAAATTCTCAAAAATTAAAAATACTTGGCACAGGTGATATTAAAGACAAAGTTAGCATTGAAGCTGATTTAATTTCAAAATCTGCTGTAGTTAAATTAGAGAAAGCTGGCGGAACAATACAGTTAAAAAAATAATTAAGATATTATGAGTGCATCTTCTCAAACTAATGATCTTAAAAACCGAATACTTTTTTCAATTTTTATTCTAGCAGTTTATAGGTTTGGTACTTTTGTACCTCTTCCAGGAATTGATCCAGAACAATTACAGGTAATGATGAGTGGTAATCAAAAAGGATTACTTGGCATGTTTAACGTTTTTGCTGGTGGTGCTGTAAGTAGAATGGCAATATTTGCTTTAGGGATTATGCCATACATTTCTGCGTCAATCATCGTTCAATTATTAACCGGTGTATCTGAATACTTTAAAAATTTAAAAGCTCAGGGTGAGACAGGTAGAGCAAAAATTACTCAAATAACAAGATATGGAACAGTTTTACTTGCTACAATTCAAGGCTATGGATTATCTGTGGGTTTAGAATCGTCAGCTGATTTAGTTATTAATCCAGGTTTATTCTTTAAGATAACAACAGTTTCAACCATTGTTGCTGGAACAATGTTTCTTATGTGGCTTGGGGAGCAAATAACTCAAAGAGGTATTGGTAATGGTATTTCATTGATCATCTTTGCTGGAATTGTTGCTGAAATTCCAAGAGCATTAGTTACTACTTTTGAATTAGGAAGAACGGGAGCCGTATCAACGCTTATGATTATAGGAATTTTTGTTCTGTTAGTTACAACAATAATGTTTATTGTTTTCATGGAAAGAGCACTAAGAAAAATTCTTATAAATTATCCTAAAAGACAAATGGGCAATAAAATGTACGGTGGAGAGTCCTCTCACTTGCCATTAAAAATTAATCAGGCAGGTGTAATACCAGCTATTTTTGCATCAGCACTATTATTATTACCAGTAACTTTTTCTAATTTTACTTTTTCAGATAGTGACACTTTCCTGAATATTAGCTCCTATTTCACACAAGGTCAGCCACTTTATATGTTGCTATATGCGTCTGGAATAATATTTTTTACTTTCTTTTACACATCTATTACCTTTAACCCAACTGAGACAGCTGATAACTTAAGAAAATATGGTGGCTTTGTGCCAGGTATTAGACCGGGAGAAAATACAGCCTTATACATAGAAAAAATTGTTACTAAACTTACTACAATAGGTGCTCTTTATCTAACAATAGTGTGTTTAATGCCAGAGTTTTTAATTGCAAATTATCCAATACCTTTTTATTTAGGTGGTACATCAATTTTAATCGTCGTCGTTGTTGCAATTGATACTGTAACTCAAATTCAAACTAGATTAATGAGTTCCCAATATGAGCAATTAATTAAAAAAACAAAATTCGGTAAATAATTAGTGAATATAATTTTATTTGGTCCACCTGGAGCTGGAAAGGGGACACAAGCTCAATTTATTGTAAAAAAACATAATTACTTTCAACTTTCAACAGGAAATCTCTTAAGAGATGAGATTAAATTAAAAACATCAATTGGTTCTGAGGTTGAAAAACTAATATCAAATGGTAAATTTGCCTCTGATCAAACTGTTAATATTTTACTAAGAAAGTCTATTACCAACTTAAAATTTAGAGACAGAATTATTTTTGACGGTTATCCTAGAAATGTTGATCAAGCTAAAAACTTACAGTTAATTTTAGGGGAATTTGATCAAACTATTGGACATATAATATTTTTAAATGTCTCAAGAGATATTATTGAAAAACGTATTATGGGTAGAGTTACTTGTGAAAAATGTCATATGACTATGAATAAGTTTTTTAATAAAGAACAAATTGATCTACACCCATGTGGTAAAGAGTTTCTCAAGAAGAGAAAAGATGATAATTTAGATGTAGTTGTAGCAAGGTACGATACATATATGAAATTGACAAACCCTGTGTTAGATTTTTATTCAAAAAATGCGAATTTCACTAAAATTGACGGCGCAGCTGAAATTGAGCAAATAACCTACAAAATCAATGATATTCTTAGGGTTTAGGCGTTGACTTTAGAACATCTTCTTATATAAAAGGCTAAATTTATTCTCAAAATTATGGCTCGTATATCAGGTGTAAACATTCCGCAAAACAAACTTGTTCACGTAGGATTAACTTATATTTATGGTATTGGTAATAATTTTTCAAATCAAATTTGCACATCGTTGGAAATTCCTAGAGCAAAAAGGATTAATGAATTAACTGATGATGATATATTAAAAATAAGAGAATACATTGATGCAAATTTTAAAGTAGAGGGTGATCTTAGAAGGGATTATTCTTTAACTATAAAAAGATTAATTGATCTTGCTTGTTACAGGGGATCAAGGCATAGAAAAAAACTTCCAGTTAGAGGGCAAAGAACAAGATGTAATGCTAGAACAAGAAAAGGTAAGGCTATTGCAATTGCTGGAAAAAAATTAACACCGCTTAAAAAATAATTAATTTATGGCTAAAGTAGATAAAGTTGATAATCCAGATTCTGCAGTAGAAAAAAAAGTAGAAAAAAAAGTAGAAAAAAAATCCAAAAAAAGTTCCTATTCTAAAAAAAAGAAAATAAAAAAAAATATTCTCAATGGTATTGCTTACGTACAATCTACTTTTAATAATACAATAATTTCGATAGCAGATACTAATGGAAACGTTATTTCGTGGGCATCAGCTGGACAAAAAGGCTTTAAAGGCTCTAGAAAGTCAACTCCTTATGCCGCACAAATAGCAGCAGACTCTGCTGCATCGAAGGCATTAGAATATGGTATGAAAACATTATCAGTTGAAGTTAAGGGGCCAGGTTCAGGAAGAGAAACAGCATTAAGAGCTTTGCAAGCGAGAGGATTTAAAATTCTTTCAATAAAAGATACAACACCAATGCCACATAACGGCGTAAGACCACCCAAAAAAAGGAGAGTTTAGTAAATGGAAAGTTTGAATGTGAATATTAAAAATTGGAAAGCATTAATTAAACCAGCTCAATTAGATGTTAAAATTAGTGATGATAAATCACATGCAAAAATTATTGCTGAACCATTAGAAAAAGGTTATGGTTTAACTTTAGGTAATACCTTAAGAAGAATATTGCTTTCATCTATAAGAGGTGCTGCAGTAACCTCTATTCAAATTGATGGTGTACTACATGAATTCACATCGATTAAAGGTGTTAGAGAAGATGTAACTGATATTGTTTTAAATGTTAAATCATTAGCGCTAAAGAGCTCTTTTGATGGAAATAAAAAATTAATCCTCGATGCCAAAGGGCCTGGTGAAATTAAAGCTTCTGACATAGCTCCAATTTCTGATATTGAAATTTTAAACCCAGATTTAGTTATTTGTAACTTAGATGAAAATACTCATTTCCACATGGAGATGAATGTTGGAACTGGAAAAGGTTACGTACCAGCTATAATGAATAAACCGGAGGAGCCGCCACTTGGTTTAATAGCAATTGATTCATTATATAGCCCTGTTAAAAAAGTTTCATATGCCATAAGCACTGCTAGAGAAGGTAAGGCCCTTGATTATGATAAATTAACCATGGAAGTAGAAACAAATGGTTCAATTTCTGCTGAAGATGCTGTTGCGTACTCTGCTAGAATTTTTCAAGATCAATTGAACATGTTTGTTAATTTTGACGAGCCTGTAGAAGCTCCTGTAAAAGAAGTATCAACTGAGCCTGAGTTCAACAAAAATCTATTAAGAAAAGTGGATGAATTAGAATTATCGGTTCGTTCAATGAACTGTTTAAAAAATGATAACATCATTTACATTGGTGACCTTGTTCAAAAGTCTGAAGGTGAAATGCTTAGAACACCAAACTTTGGTAGAAAATCATTGAATGAAATAAAGGAAGTATTAACTGGTATGTCTTTATACCTCGGTATGGAAATACCAAATTGGCCACCAGAAAATATAGCTGAAATGTCTAAGAAGTTAGAGGAGCAAATTTAATGAGACACGGAATGGCTAATAAGAAATTAAATAGAACTTCTGAACACAGAAAAGCACTATTAAAAAATATGCTAAATTCTTTAATCAAATATGAACAGATCACTACCACACTTCCAAAAGCTAAATTCCTAAAGCCACAAGCTGATAAAATCATTACATTGGGTAAAAAAGAAACTTTACTAACAACAAAGATGTTAATGACTAAATTACAAGATATATCATCAGCACGCAAAGTTACAAAAACCTTGTCTAAAAGATATGAAAAAAGACACGGTGGATACACTAGAATTATTAAAGCTGGTTTTAGATATGGTGATAATGCTCCAATGGCAGTAATTGAATTCGTTGATAGAGATGTAGAAGCAAAAAGAGTTGATAAAAAAAAAGATCCAGCTAAAGATAAGACAGAAGAGAAAAAATTAGCTACTGCTTAATTTTCTATATAATAATATATCATCATGAAAAAGTCATTTATCGTTGATTCAACGTTTAACGATATGCGTATTGACCGATGGATAAGGAATAATTTAGGTAATATTCCCCAAGGTTTAATTGAAAAAAGTTTAAGAAGTGGAAAAGTTAAACTTAATAATAAAAAAATCAAAAGCTCACAAAAAGTTAAAACTGATGATTCTATCGATCTATTTAACTTTAATTATACAGAAACAATAGTTCAAAAGAAAATAAAGTTTGTACCTTCCGAGGAAGTAATTAAAGAAAATGAGGATTTAATAATTGATAATAATGATGATTTTATTGTTTTAAATAAAAGTTCAGGTATTTCAGTTCAAGGTGGAACTAAATCAAAAAAAAACCTTGTGGATATTTTTGCTAGAAGTGACATTTTTCAAGATACAAAACCCTTTTCAGTTCATAGGCTTGATAAAGATACTTCAGGTGTTTTTATTATGGCAAAACATCGGGAAGCAGCACAATTATTAACTTCATTATTTAGATTAAGAAAAGTTCACAAAACTTATTTAGCTATTTGCCACGGTGAATTACATAAAGATGTTGGTGAGTGGAATGACGACCTCACAAGGTATGACAATGATAAAGAAATAATAGAAAAAGCAAGAACAACATATAAAGTTTTGGATAAAAACTCAATTTGTAGCTTAGTTGAAATGAAACCGATAACAGGAAGAAAACACCAACTTAGAAAACAACTATACGCAGTAGGCTCGCCGATTTATGGTGATCAAAAATATAAATTTAGTAATACAGATAAAGCTATTAATAAAAATTTAATGCTTCACTCTTATCAAATTAAATTTATGATTAAGGATAAAAAATACACTTACACAGCACTTTTACCTGATTATTTTAAAAAACTTTTAAAGACTAAAAGACTCAGATTTCCAAGTTCTTAGTAAAATTGCTAATAATTACATCGCTCAAAATATTATAGTTTTGATCATTAATAGATTTGAGATTTGTTACACCTTTATTCGTAATGCCACAGGGAACAATATTTTGATATTTTGTTAGATCATTATTAATATTTATTGCAAATCCATGATATGCAATCCATTTACTAACACGCACACCAATTGCTGCAATTTTTTTAATACCAGTCTCATCTTCAACCCAAATACCTATATTTTTTGGATCTCCAGATGATTTGATTTTAAATTCAGACAAGCTTTCAATAATTGTTTTTTCAATTAATGTTATAAATTTCCTAATATCTTTTTTTCTTTTCTTTAAATCTATGACAAAATAACAAATTAATTGTCCAGGACCATGGTAAGTAATTTTACCACCGCGATTGGTCTTAACTAATTTTATATCTTTATTTAAAATTTCGTCTTCCTTATAACTAGTGCCAGCAGTGTAGATTTCTTCATGTTCTAAAATCCAAATTAAATCACTTTTTTTATTATCATTAATATCTCTCAATCTTCCTTCAAGAAATCTTATCGCAACATCATATTTTACTGGTTTTATTGATTTTTTAATTTCTATATCCATTTATAAATTGTATTATTCTTAATATATACTAAGAGTGCAAAATTGATTTATAGGTAAATTTATGTCTTTAATAAAAAAAATAAAAGATAAAAAAGTTAATTTTGAGTTTAACAAAGAATATTTAAAAGTTGTTACAAGTAAAATTGCTAATAACGACGCTCAATTCATTACAAATTCTTTTAATGCAATGCACCCAGCCGATGCAGCTGATATTATTGAACATCTTGGTCAAAATGACAGAGAAAGTTTAATAAAACTTAATAATTTCAATATTAACCCTGAGGTTTTTATTGAACTTAATGAATCTGTTCAATCTGAGATCATTGCTTATCTTTCATCAGATTCGATTGTAAAACTTTTAAAAAATCTTGAGTCAGATGATGCAATTGCTATTTTAGAAAACGTAGATGAAAAAGATAAAAATGATATTTTAAGTTCATTACCACCTAAAGACCGTTTTGCACTACTTGAAAGTCTAAGCTATCCAGAAGATACAGCAGCTAGAATAATGCAACGTGAGTTTACAGCCACACCAAGTAATTGGTCAGTGGGACAAACAATTGATTACTTACGTGAAAACAAAGACTTACCTGAAGAATTTTTGGAAATTTTTATTGTAGATGAAGATTTCAAACCTATAGGAACTGTTCCATCATCTAAAGTTTTAACAACATCTAGAGATACAAAAATGCTTTCAATTATGTCAGAATCTCAATTACTTATCCCAGTTGACATGGATAAGGAAGAGGTGGGTAATGTCTTTGAGAATTATAATTTAAATTCAGCAGCTGTAGTTGATAAAACAAATAAATTAGTCGGGATGATTATGTACGATGATGTTTTAACAGTATTGAAAGAAGAGGCTGAAGAAGATGCCCTAAGGTTAGCTGGGGTTGGTGACGAAGAAATTACAGATGGTGTTTTTAAAAAAACAAAAAGAAGGTTTAACTGGCTTTTATTAAACCTTTTCACTGCTTTTCTTGCAACTTGGGTTATCAGCTTGTTTGGTGCAACAATAGAACAGATGGTTGTATTAGCTTTTTTAATGCCAATTGTTGCTTCTATGGGTGGCAATGCTGGCATGCAAACATTAGCTGTTACGGTTAGAACTTTAGCTACAAACGATTTAACTAAAAATAACTTCACACAAAATATCTTAAAAGAATTTAATATCGGTGTTTTGAATGGAATTATTTTTGCAATAATTAGCGCATTGATCGTACACTTATGGTTTGGTGATAACTTGCTATCTTTAATTATTTCAATGTCGATGATTGTTACAATGATGGTGGCAGGCTTATTTGGAATTGTTGTACCTTTAACATTAAAAAAAATGGGAATCGATCCAGCAATAGCATCTAGTGTTTTTGTTACTACAATTACCGATGTAATTGGCTTTGTTTCATTTTTAGGAGTGAGTGCTTACTTTCTTTAAAAATTGTCTATAAGTCTTACACCCTTTAAGTAGTAGGCAACAAAAAGCTTAAATGGCCTATTTTTTAAATTAGTATTTAGATCAATTAGGTTCCTACACTCCAAATATTCAATTTTAATTTTGAAATTTTTTATAAGATCACATTTTATTTTTTTAATCAATTTTTTATCTTTAATATTTTTTTTAATTAAATTTTTAAGCTTGATTAACTCTAAAGAAATCTTCCCAGCTTTTTTAAAACTTTCTAAATCCAGCAATGAGTTTCTTGAAGATAATGCTATTTTATTTGTATCTCTTATTGTTTTGCAGACAATAACTTTAGTTTGGTATTTTCTTTCAATAAATTTACGAACTAAAAAAAATTGCTGATAATCTTTTTCTCCCATAAAAATTTTTTTGGGTTTAATTATGCCAGTAAATCTATTCAAGACATCAAGCACGCCCTCAAAATGTCCCTTTCTAAATTTGGCACAAAGTATTTTTTGTGATTTATTTAATTTAATTATATTATACTTCTTATCAGTGTAGATTTGACTAACCATAGGTAAATAAAGAAAATCAACTTTTAATCTTTTTAACAACTTTATATCTTTATCTAGATTTTGTGGATAAGTTTTGAAATCATTAGCATTGTTAAATTGAGTGGGATTAACAAAAATACTAACTAATGTTTTTTTGCATTTTTTTTTAGATGTATTAATAAGTGAAGTGTGTCCTTTATGTAGGCTACCCATTGTAGGAACAAACCCTAGTTCCTTTTGGTTACTAATTGCCTTATTTAAATCAGTAATTTGTCTTATTAATTTCATTTGTAATAATAATATTAATAAGTAAAACATTTATATGATTAAACAAGCTATTATTCCTTTAGCAGGCCTTGGAACAAGGTTGTTACCACTGACTAGTGTTTTTGCTAAAGAGCTTTTACCTATTAATGGAAAGCCAGGAATAGAATATATTTTAGATGAATGTATAAATGCTGGAATTAAAGAAGTTATTTTTATTATATCTAAAAAAAAAATAATGATTAAGAAATATTTTTATAATGATAAATTTTATCAAGATATAATTAAGAAAAAAAAAGACCCAAGAATTATACAAGAATATAAAAAAATCTTAAAATATAAGAAAATGATTAAATTTGTTTTTCAAGATAAACCACTTGGAACAGGTGATGCTGTTTTAAAAACAAAAAAATATATTAAAAATAAATATTTTCTAATGTTGCTACCTGATGATTTGATTATTAAAAATAATTGTTCCAAATCAATGATTGCGGTACACAAGAAATATAATTCATCTGTAATGGCTAGCATGAGGGTAAATAAAAAAGAAGTTTCAAGATGGGGAATTTATAGTGTTAAAAATAAAGTAGATAAAAACAATTTTACAATTAAAAAAGTTGTCGAAAAACCTTCTATTAAATTAGCACCATCAAATAATGCAGTTATTGGAAGGTATATTTTACCTAAAACAATATTTAATAAATTATCAAAACTTAAACCCGGCAAAGGTGGTGAGATCCATATTACTGATGCTATTCAATCTTTAATAAGTGAAAACTATAAATTTATTGGTCATAATTTTTCTGGAAAATATTTAGATTGCGGCACAATGAAGGGTTATATTAATTCAACTTTGGAGATTTCTAAAATATGAAACTTTGTATGATAGGGACAGGTTACGTGGGTCTGGTGAGTGGTGTATGCTTTTCTGACCTTGGTAATGATGTTATATGTGTTGATAAGGATTTAAAAAAGATTGAGAATTTAAAAAAAGGAATTATTCCAATTTATGAACCTGGTTTAGATGAGTTAGTTTTAAAAAATTTCAAAAATAAAAGATTAAAATTTTCAACAAATTTAAAAGACTCAATATCAAAATCAGATATTATTTTTATATGTGTTGGAACACCGACTAAAAAAAACGGCAGTGCTGCTGATTTAAGCCAAGTTTACAATGTTGCAAAAGAAATTAGCGCTTCTATTAATAAATTTAAAATTATTATTACTAAATCTACAGTACCAGTTACTACAGGCGATGAAATTGAAAAAATAATTTCAAAAAGGGTATCTAAAAAATTATTTTCTGTAGTGTCAAATCCAGAATTTTTAAGAGAAGGTGAGGCTATAAGAGATTTCAGTTACCCTGACAGAGTAGTTATTGGAACTAGAGACGAACGTTCAAATAAAATATTAAAAAATCTTTATTCACCACTTACATCCAAAGGAGCAAAATATATTAACACCTCAAGAAGAGCTGCAGAACTAATCAAGTATGCTTCGAATGCTTTTTTAGCTACAAAAATAACTTTTATTAATGAATTATCAAACTTATGTGAAAAAATAGATGTTAATATTGAGGATATTTCTATTGGCATGGGTCTTGATAAAAGAATTGGTAGCCGTTTTTTAAGAGCAGGACCAGCTTATGGCGGATCTTGTTTTCCAAAAGACACCAAAGCTATTGTCTCTACAAGCGATAAATTTAAAACTGATCTATCTGTTATTAAAAGTGTAATTAAATCTAACGATAATAGATCTTCTTTATTATTAAAACGAGTTTTTGGTATATTGAATAATAAGGTTCGAAATAAAAAAATATGTTTTTTAGGTGTAACGTTTAAAGCTAATACAGATGACATGAGAGATTCATCATGCTTATCCATGATACCTTCTTTAGTTAAAAAGGGAGCTAAAATAAATTATTTTGATCCAACAGGTAAAAAAAATGATTTTGATAAAATTAAAAATGTTACATTTTCAAATGATATTAAGTCTGCAATAGCAAAAGCTGACTTAATAATTATTCATACAGAATGGAATGACTTTAAGTCAATTAATTTTAAAAAAGATGTTAAAAGTAAAAATTATAAAATTTTTGATATGAGAAATATTTATTCATCTAAAAAAATGAAAGAACAGAAGATTAAATATTTTGCTATAGGTTGTTAATTTAATTCAAAAATAGCATCAACTTCCACTGATACCCCAAGTGGTAAACTGTTTGTACTGACAGCAGCTCTTGTATGCATTCCAGCGTCACCAAAAACTGAAACTATTAAATCAGAAGCACCGTTGATCACTTTAGGCTGCTCCGTGAACTCATCTGTAGAATTTACAAAGCCTGTTAATTTTATGCATGATTTAATTTTAGAAAGATCATCATTACAAGCTTTTTTGACTTGTGAGATTATACTTAAGCCACATCTTTTAGCGGCTTCATAACCATCTTCGGTTTTTAGTTCTTTACCAATTTTACCTTTTATTAATTCGCCATTAGCGGATATAGAAATTTGACCAGAAATAAAAAGTATTTTTCCTATAATTTTTGAAGCCACATATGATCCTACTGGAGCTTTCGCTTCTGGTAATACTAATTTTAGTTCATTAATTTTTTGTTCAAAATTCATAATTATTTACCTTTTTTCTTTTTTTTACTTTTTTTACTTTTATCGTATTCTTTTCTTTTCTCAATCAATATTAGAGCCTCTTCCATATTAAGTTCTAAAGGGTCTTTTTCTTCAGGTATTGTTGCATTGAGTGATTTATATTTAATGTAAGGTCCATATTGACCCTTCATTACTCTAACAGGTTTTTTATCTTCTGGATGCTCACCTAGATCTTTAATTATTGATGCTGACATTCTGCCAGGTTTAGCTTCCGCTATTAAAGTTATTGCTCTATTTAAGCCAATTGAAAAAATTTCTTCAACATTTTCAATTCTAGCAGATTTATTTTCACACTTTAGATATGGCCCAAATCTTCCTGTGTTTAAAATGATATCTTTTTGATTTTCAGGGTTAATACCTAAACTTTTTGGTAATGAACATAAAAATTTAGCTCTATCAAGATCCACACTATCCAATGTAATTCCTTTAGGTATAGAAACATTTCTTGAATTATTATCTTCTTTTTCTACTTTCTTTTTTTTTGTTTTCTTTTTCTTTTTTGTTTCAACAACAACTTCTTCTTTCACTTCATCAATTTTCTCATATTGTAAGTAGGGTCCAAATCTGCCATTTTTAAGATACATATCATTACCATTTTCATGTTTCCCTATAAACTTTGGTTCAGCCAGTTGAGATTGAGCGGCTGCTTTAGTTTTAGACAAAGGTCTAGTGAATTTACAATCTGGATAATTTGAACAACCTATAAAAGCACCACCTCTAAAACTATTTTTTAAACTTAATGAACCACTTTCGCATAACTTACATTGTCTGTTTATATTTCCATTTTTGTCTCTTTCAAAAATCAAACTTCCCAAGCTATCATTTAATAAATCTAAAACTTCTCTCGTTCTTTTTTCTTTAACTTCAGATACATTTTTATTAAAATCTTTCCAAAATATTTCAAGAACTTTTATCCATCCTTCTTTACCTGTTGTTATATCATCTAGTTGATTTTCTAATTCTGCTGTAAAATTATAATCTACATATTTAGTAAAAAGTTTTTCAAGAAATGCAGATATTAATTTACCTCGATCCGTAGGGTGGAATCTTTTATTAATAGCTTCCGCATAACCTCTTGTTGATATTACTGAAATTATACTTGCATATGTTGAGGGTCTTCCAATACCTAGTTCCTCTAATTTTTTAACTAAGCTTGCCTCAGAATATCTAGGTGGTGGTTGTGTAAAATGCTGTTCATCTAATAGAGCCTCTATATTAACTGGACCTTTATTCATTTTTGGAAGAATATCCTCATCATCACCTTTATTAGTATCTTTCATAACTTTTAAGAAACCATCAAATTTAATAACAGAGCCACTAGCTTTACAGATAGTTGCATTGTCTTCTGAGCTTATCGTAATAGTATTTCTATCAAATTGAGCAGGTTTCATTTGAGAGGATAGGGCTCTACTCCAAATCAAATCATATAATTTATGTTGATCTGGACTTAGATATTTCTTAACTGTATCTGGTGCACGCATAATATCTGTGGGCCTAATTGCTTCATGTGCTTCTTGAGCATTTTTAGCTTTTTTCCCAGAGTAACTTGCTGCATTTCCTGGAACATATTCCTCGCCAAACTCACTTTTTATATAATTCCTAAAAGTATCAATGGCGTCTGTAGATAGGTTAGTGCCATCTGTTCTCATATAAGTGATAAGACCGATAGTTTCTCCATCTATTTCTATACCTTGATAAAGTTTTTGAGCTATCTGCATTGTACGTGATGCTCCAAATCCTAGTCTACCAGAAGAAACTTGCTGTAATGTAGAGGTTGTAAAAGGGCCTGAAGGGTTTCTATTTACAACTTTGCTTGAAATATCATTTATTTTGAATTTTTTTGATTTTACTTCATTAATTGCTTTATCAATCTCAGCTTTATTTTTAAAAGAAAATTTCTCAATTTTTTGGTCATTTAGTTGAATGATACTTGCCAATATAAAATTTTTATCAGTGTCGTTGAATTTAATACTTAAAGTCCAAAATTCCTCAGGATCAAAAAGCTCTATTTCATGCTCTCGTTCTGTAATTAATTTTAAAGCAACTGACTGAACACGTCCTGCAGATTTTGATCCTGGTAATTTAGTCCAAAGTATTGGAGAAATATTAAAACCCACCAAATAATCCAAAGCTCTTCTTGCCATATAAGCATCAACTAATAATGGTTCAATTTGTCGTGGATTTTCAATTCCATGAACAACAGCTTTTTTAGTAATTTCATTAAAAACAACTCTTTCTACCTGTTTACCTTTGATTAATTTTTTTTCATTTAAATACTCTTTAACATGCCAAGCAATTGCTTCTCCCTCACGGTCGGGGTCAGTTGCTAATATGATTTTTGAGGAAATTTTAGCAGCATCTGTAATTTCTTTAAGATATTTTTTAGAAAAACTATCTACTTCCCATTCCATTTTAAAATTATTTTCTGGATCAACAGATCCATTTTTAGAAGGAAGGTCTCTAATATGCCCATAACTTGCTAATACAATATAATCATCACCTAGATATTTATTGATAGTTTTTGCTTTAGCTGGACTTTCTACGACTACAAGATTCATTACTAAACAAATTACTTAAAAGGCTTAGATAGTCAAATCAATAAATTTTAGTCTTGGTTTCTTCTTTGTTTTTCAACCGTTTGACGTTTTCTCTATGTGTATAGAATATAAGTACAAACATTATTATAAAAAATACTGAATTATAATTTTCAAAAATTATTAAATAAACTGGAATCATTAAACTACCAGTGAGTGATGAAAGTGATGAGTATTTTGAAATAAGAAATGTAACAGCCCAACTAACAACAAATACCAAACCCAAAACTATGTTTATTGAAAATAGTATCCCAACATATGTTGCAACACCCTTACCCCCTTTAAACTTGAGCCATATAGGAAAAACATGACCTAAAAAAGCACTTAGTGATGCAATAAAGATATAATCGGGGTAGTTAAATTTAACATATAAAACTGGTAATACAGCCTTTGTTATATCCAGTAATAAAGTTCCGTAGCCTAACGTTTTATTACCTGTTCTAAGAGCATTAGTGGCACCAATATTCCCAGAACCAATATCTCTAATATCTTTTTTTAAAAATATTTTTGTAAGTATAAAACCAAAAGGTATTGATCCTAATAAATATGAGCTTAATGCAACAATTAAATATTCCATTATTATAACTTAAATAATTCTTCACCTTTTACAAATGTATTAGTGACTTTACCTTGAAGTTTTTTTTCTTCAATGGATGTGTTTTTTGATTTGGAGATAAGTTTATCTTTTTTAACAACCCATGGCTTATCAATATCTACAATGCAAAAATCTGCTTCATTACCCAATGAAAGATTACCCTTATCAATTTTTAAAATTTTTGCAGGGTTTGATGTTAAGGCTTTAATTATGGTTTCTAATTTAACAGAACCATTGTGATATAACTCTAGACTTAGTGATAAAAGAGTTTCTATTCCAGAGGCTCCTGTAGATGCTTGTGCAAACGTTAATCTTTTTTGCTCTTCATCTTCAGGTTTATGATCAGATACAATAACATCTATCATTTCATCTTTTAACCCTTGCACCAGAGCAATTCTATCTTCTTCGGCTCTTAACGGTGGTGATAACTTTAAGAAAGTTCTGAAATCTCCTATATCATTTTCATTTAATGAAAGATTATTTATGGATACACCTGTTGTAAATTTAACTTTATTTTTTCTTTCTTCAATAATCTCAACTGACTTTGCAGCTGAAATCTGTGATATGTGGTATCTACATTTAATATTTTCAAGCAACGTTAGATCTCTTTCAATAATTATTCTTTCAGCAACAGCAGGTATTCCGGATAACCCAAGTTTGGTTGCAATAATTCCAGAATTAATCATACCATTTTTAGATAAATCGTAATCTTCAGCATGCTGCATGATCAGTGTACCTAAATCTTTAGCTGAATTCATTATACGTGACATCAGTCTAGTATTTTGAATAGTTTTAACCCCATCAGTAAATCCAATTATCCCTCTACTTTGAAGTAGGCCAAATTCAGTCATAGTAGTTCCTTCAATATTTTTTGTAAGTGCGGCACTTGGAAAAACATTAATTTTAGATTTATCTCTTCCACGTCTTTTTAAAAAATCTACTATTGAAACGTTATCTATAATTGGATCTGTATTTGGCATAGTAACAACCGAAGTAACGCCTCCTGCAAGTGCTGCATTACTTAGGGTTCTAAAATTTTCTTTATATTCATAGCCTGGCTCACCTGCAAAGACACGCATATCAACAAGACCTGGAAATATATATTTACCACTTAGGTCTATAACTTTTTCTCTTGAAGGAATGTTGTTCGAGTTTACCTTTTTACCGATAGCTTCAATTAAGCCGTCTTCTCCGATAATCAATCCACCGTTCTCATTAATAGAGTTATGAGGGTCAATTATATTTGCATTTATAAAATATTGTTTCTTCATTTATTCACAAAATATTTTTAAACAAGCCATTCTTACTGCAACACCTAGCTCAACCTGCTCCTTAATTACACTTCTGTTAATGTCATCTGCCAATTTTGTATCAATTTCAATTCCTCTATTCATTGGACCAGGATGCATAATTAAAGCATCATCTTTTGCATGGGCAAGTTTATCTGGAGTAAGTCCATAATATTCATAGTATTCTCTATTTGAAGACAAGAAAGAACTGGTCATTCTTTCATTTTGTAATCTTAACATCATTACAATATCGCAATCTTTCAAACCCTTTTTCATATCAGTAAATGTAGTAACACCAAATTTTTCTATTTCTTTTGGCATTAAATTTGATGGTGCAATAATATTAACTTCAGCACCTAACATATTAAGTAAGTAAATATTTGATCTCGCAACACGTGAATGTGTTATATCTCCACAAATAGCTATCCTTAAACCTTCAATATTTTTTTTACGGTTTATAATTGTTAAGGCATCTAATAGAGCTTGAGTAGGGTGTTCACGACTTCCGTCCCCAGCATTAAGTACTGCACAATTTACTTTCTGAGA
>CAJQSG010000040.1 GCA_905612525.1 uncultured Candidatus Pelagibacter sp.
ATTTGTTTCAAGTATGTTTCAAGTTTCATCCTATAAAATCCCAGGATATTAAGATAAAGTTTTTTTATGAAACAAAAAGGTTTCACCCTAATAGAACTCCTAGTCGTTGTAGCCATCATCGGTATTCTTGCTGCAGTAGGAGTGGTTGCTTATAATGGGTATACAAAGAGTGCAAAACAAAATGCAACAAAAAATAATCACAGACTAGTAGTTAAATTTGTAACTACAACTATGTTAAAATCTAATTTAAATGATGGTTATTTTGAAGGGATGTACGAAAATAACGGGTGTGATAGTAAAGTTAACAAAAAAATGACACCCAGTTCATTAGATCAAGTATCAATGAAATTTATGACACATTTACGTTGTGTAATTAAAACTCATCCATTTAATGATCCTATATATGGAGCAGTTAATTGGGGTCCAAGGGGAACTTTGGGATCAGTTGAGTTTCATAATGAATGTATAAATTCAAAACCAGTAATTCAAATAGATACTGTGTGGAATGATAAAAATGAAAAATTAACAAATCAAATAGCTATGTCAGATTATGGTGTTACTTGTTAATAGCAATCGCAAAGCTTTCACCCTAATAGAACTCCTAGTCGTAGTAGCCATCATCGGTATTTTAGCTGCAGTGGGTGTGGTTGCTTATAATGGGTATACCGCAAGTGCAAAAATTAGTGCTACAAAAGCAAATCATAACATGACAGTTAAAAAAGCTAGTTTAGTTATTCAAGAGTGTAATATAAATGGTAGTGCTAGCTTAAGATATAAGTATCAGTCAACTCCCCCTGACATGACAGCATATAAAGTTAATTGTTATGGAGATTTATATCAATTTTGGGGAACCAAATTTGTTCAAGATATGAGGAGTGGAGGGTCAAAGAACCTATATCCAGGTGCTGGTAGGAGTAACTATGTCCATCACGCTAGTCAGTGCGCATATGCATCTAATAGTCTTTCTTTGGGATTTATTTTTACCTATTCACAAACTGGTTCAGATAATGTTACTGTATGTACTTGCATTAAAAATCCATGCAGTACTGGCACTAACAGACTAGAAAATAAAATTTACCTAAATTAAATTAATGAATCGTAAAGCTTTCACCCTAATAGAACTTCTAGTCGTAGTAGCGATCATCTGTATTTTAGCTGCTGTCGGAGTGATAGATAATTAGTTTTGTTTCAAGTTTGTTTCAAGTTTCAGAGCTTAGGCGAGTGAATAATAGATCATTTTTTAAAATTGAAGTTTTAAATTGATAAGTAAAATAGGGAAATGTATGTATTACGATGTAAAGTGAGTAGGGGATTTCTAGGCTTTCAAGACCGGTGCATTCAACCGCTCTGCCATCTCTCCGTTAGTGAGTGTTTTAGCTAACAATCATAAATTTTCAACTAAAAAACCATAATAATCTCTCTACATATTTAGTTTCGTAATAGTTTCGTAATAGTTTCATCATATAAAATCACAGAATATTAAGATAAAGTTTCTATATGCCGTTAACACCTTTTCATATTGTTGCAGGTGCTTCAGTTACCAAGTGCACATACCGTTCTTCTATAGTCTTTATTTTTAATAAAGTTACTATATTTTATAGAAGTAGTTTTAAAAAAGTTGTGTGCTGATTGTTTGTTAATTGTCTGCTAAGACTAGCTTTATGATAGAGTTGGAGAAAATAATTTTCAAAAAAATAAATTAATCTAAAGGATTATAAAGCAAAATTTCTTTGCCATACTTAATAATGAAAAATCAAAACTTTAAGCAAGGTATAATTTTAACTGCTTTAGGATCTTTTTGGTGGGGTGTAATAGGCGTTTTATATTTTAAATACGTTTCTTTTGCAGGCCCAATAGAGGTTGTAATTCATCGATGTGTTTGGACTGCAGTAGTTTTATTAATATCAACTTTTTATTTTTCTAAATGGAATATTTTTTTTAAAATTATTACTAATAAAAAAAAAATTATTTTTTTATTTTTTTCAAGCTTATTAATATTTATTAATTGGGCAACTTGGATATATGCTGTGAGTACTGATAGAGTTATTGATGCAAGTTTCGGATATTTTATCATGCCAATATTAAGTGTTTTTTTAGGATATATTTTTTATAATGAAAAAATTAATAGAAAAAGAGGAACCTCTATATTGTTAGTTTTAATTTCAATATTATTTCTTTTAGTTGTGAGTTTTAATACAATACCTTGGGTAGGAATAATTGTGGCTCTTAGTTGGGGTTTCTATAATTTATTAAGAAAAAAAGTTAACGTTGATACTGATGTTGGGCTACTAATTGAAAGTTTGTTTATATTACCATTTGCTTTATTTTATTTTTATTTAATTGTTCAAAATAATTCAAATAGTTTTAATTTAGCCAACCCCTCCATGATGCTCTTACTTATTCTTGCAGGCCCTATGACGGTTATACCGC
>CAJQSG010000041.1 GCA_905612525.1 uncultured Candidatus Pelagibacter sp.
AAAATCAATAACTTCTTTAATATTAAATATAAAACATCGATAGAAAGGGCTATCTCTTCAATTAAAATTCAAGAAGATGATATTATTTTAATTACAGGATCCTTGTATCTTGCTGGAGAAATTTTAAACTTAAATTAGATATTTTCTTTAATCCAAGAAACAATATCAGACTTCGGTGTTGAGCCAACTTTTGTTGATTTTAGCTCACCATCTTTAAACAATAACATCGTAGGAATTCCTCTGACTCCATATTTCGTTGGAGTGTTTGGTTCATTATCAATATTATGTTTTGCTATTATAACTTGATCTGCCATTTCATCAGAAATCTCTTCTAATGTTGGTCCTATTTGCTTGCAAGGTCCACACCACTCAGCCCAAAAATCAACTACAATTGGTTTTGGGGATTTTAATACTTCTGTATCAAAATTATCATCTGTTACACTTACTGTTGCCATAGTAGATCCTATATATTTGATTTAGCTTATTATTCAATGTGTAAAAAAAACTTTTTTAAGTTAGTTCACAAGGAATTAGGCTTGTTCATATTTTTTTTGAATTCCTTCAACAAATTCATTGATTTCATCTAAAAACTTAAGCTTTTTCTGATCTTTTTCATCGGTGTATCTGTTTCTTAAATTATCACACTCGAAGTAAAACTCTTTACATGTCCACCATTTCTCTTTCTCATCACTCAATATTCTTTCAGCTATCCCTCTTTTTATGGTTTTAAACATATCTGCTGGTAACGTTTCTGGTGATTCTTGATAAATTATTTTTTTTCCAAAGCTTACCATTCTTTCATCTTCAAATTTATCTAATAATGTTAATTTATCCTTCCAAGAAGCTGCATGCCACTTTGGAAATAAAGCTGTATCTTTTTGAGGTGTAAATTTTTTATAAATTGTTTCTTCTGCAAGTAGATCTACTTGAGAGTCAAATTGTGCTTTTTCTTCAGCGGTTTCTCTTAGAGCAGTTAAAACATTTTGGGAAAATTTCTCATTACTATTTACTAATTTTGCACGCTCTTTAATTAAATCAGGATTAAGTTTATTATAAGGCTCAACCTGTAGTCCATAACTTGCGTCTAAAATTATAGGAGCTTTATTTGAACGTATAGTTCTTAAAAATTTTAATTTTTTAATAGCGACTTTAAGTTCTGAAATTGACATATCAAATAATGGGATTGGATCAATTTTAAGATCAAATGCTTGGCCCCACTGATAAATTGGATGTATACAATGTTTTGGATGAAGTGGAGCAACTACAAATCTATAATTTTTACCAAAATGATATTCAGCTAAAGTAAACATCTTCTCTGTTTTAAAGATTGTTTCTGTATCACTTTTATTTGCTGTTCTTAAAAATGTATCCCAGGTTTGAGGTTGATTTTTTTTAATTAAACCTAGAACTTTAACAGTTAGTTCTGCATCAAATAAAGCTGAGTGAGCCCCTGAAGATTCAAAGCCATTCATTCTAGCTAACGATTCTAACTTCATTACTGCATTACCTTTGGCATTTATTTCTGTTTTTACAACATTTTCATCTACAGCATGAGCCCCTCTTGCTATATTTAATCCATCGTGTCTTTTATTTGGTGTGGCATTTGTAATATAGGGATATCTAATTCCTCTAAAAAATTCGTTTCTTATCATCTCGTCGTCGAACCCAATATTAGACCAACCCATAAATATTGCTGGGCTCCATTTTTTAAATATCGCTTCTAATTGAGCTAGCATTTGATAGTGGCTTAGGTTTCCTTTGGTTAGTAAATCAACGCTAGTTTTATTAACTATTAAAGCCATTGCCTGAGGCACTTCACCTTCAGGTAACCTGCATCTAAAGTTAAATCTGTCTAATTCTTTAAAGTTCGCGTCAACTAAAACACCACCCACTTCAATAATGCTTCCCCATGAAGTGTTCGCACTACTAGATTCTATGTCCCATATTGCTAAATTCATATTAGTTCATATTCCTTTGGTGATAAAATTGTTCAACTTTTTCTAAAAACTTGTTTTGATATTCTTCTAATTTTGCACCTTGAATTCTAAAGTCTTGGAATAAATTATCTACAGTGCAAAGTAAAACGATTCCTTGAGTTATTTTTGAATTGTGCACAACATTATGAGCTAACGAATAAGCCCCTAATTGAAGGTAATAATCTTCAATCCATTCTTCTTTTTTAGGTTTGTTTGATTGTTTAAAATCTATAATGGTTTCTTGCCCCTCATACACGCCTACTGCATCACATGTTCCAGCGTACTTTCCAGGGTAATATAATGTTGCTTCAGTTCCCCAAATCTCTGACAATTTTCCTTTAATACCTTGCTCAATAATTTCATCAGCCATTTTTTTAGATTTATTTTCTATTTCTAATAATTCCAGATTTAACTGGCCTAATAAATACTTTTCTAGAAAGCCGTGCATTGATGTTCCTCTACTTGAGGCATCATTTTTAATCCTATTTGCTTCAGTAGCTCCCACCCTTGCTTTCCAATTAGCAAGTGATGCTTTTTTTTCTTCACTTTGTGTTGCTTGCAATATGGAAGTTACCGATGGAAGTTTTTGTTGGTTAACAGCATACATTCTTGAACCACTAACCATTGATCTCATAGATTTTGGATAAATAAATTTATTATTCCACTGCATACAGTTTGTTATAAGCGGTATTGAAGGGAAAAAGAAATTAATTTTTTACTTGTTTTGAATGGTCAATAAATTTTTCTACGTTTTCTGTTTGAACAGCTTTTTCAACTTGCTCTGGATCTTTAATATTTTCTAAGGTTCTAGTAATTGATCTTGCATCTGTTCCAAACTTATCAACAACAGTCATTGCTTCTTCTAATTTTTTTCTAAGAGAAATTATATTATCAAAATGTTTTCCAAATCTTGAGCTAATTGTTTTTAAATGATCATAGATTTCTGTAGCACCCTTTTGAACTTTTAGTGATTGAAAGCCCATGTGCAAAGATTGCAAGTAAGCTGAAAGAGTATTTGGACCACAGATTACGATTTTATATTTTTTCATTAATTCTTGAGTTAATAATTCTTTGGTAGTTGGATCTTGGTATTCGGTTAATTCTTTATATAAACTTTCAGTTGGCGCATAAACAATCGCAAAATCAGTAGTTTTTGGGGGCACTATATATTTTTCATTAACACTTTTAGCTTTAGCTTTAAATGCAGCGGCTAATTTTGCTCTTGCATCTGCAACAGCTTTTTTATCATCAGCATCATAGCCATCAGTAACTGCTTTAAATTTTTCAACTGGAAAATGCGAGTCTACAGGCACCATTACATCGCCCTGAAGTTTGATTGCAAATTCTACATTTTCACCTGTATCTTCTTTCATCTTAACGTTGGTTTGAAATTGTGAGGCTGGTAATAAGTCTTTGATTAGAGCATCTAATGAAAACTCTGCAAGAGTTCCATATTTTTTAACTCCAGCTAAAATTTTAGTTATGCCCTCTTGGCTTTTATTTAATAATTCGACCTGACTATTGAAGTTTCCTACTTTTTCATCAACTTTTGTTAGGGCCTCTGTCATGTCTTTAGTAACCCCCGTTGATAGGTTATTAAATGAAGTCGACATTGAACCTAGTGAAGTATTGATAGTAGTGCTCAAGGTATCTTTTAATGAAGTAATTTCTGTCTTTAAATTAGCTATTTCTTCTACTCCTTTATTTTCACTATCATCTTTAGGCTTAGGTCTTAAATTAAGATACAAGATACCTAAAGTGGCACAAAGCAATAAAACTAATAAAGTTAACAAGATACTATTCATGATTCTATTCTGTTATTTTATAGTAATAATTTGATTAATATATTTAATTATTTAAAAATAACCTATGGAATTATTCTTAATATTAAAAATACTCTTTATTATTGGAGCTATTGTTGTGATTTACGCTGTATTGAGAAATCTCGATATTATTAAAATTATCTTAATTTACTTTAAAGATTTACTACTAGGTAAATAATTTAGGTACTTTGGTATTTAAGACAGTAATATACATCTATGAAAAATTTCGTATTTTTATTTTTATTTTTATTTTTAACTCTAAGTGAAGCCTCTTATTCTCATGGCCATTTCCCTATAACAAGAGATTCTGAGTTAATGATTGCTAAAGGCAAAATTATATATCAAAAAAATTGTATAAGTTGCCATCAAGTTAATTTAGTAGGTGTAAAAAATTGGAAAGAGCTGGATGAAGATGGTCATAGAAAATCTCCTCCCTTAAATGGTACAGGTCATACTTGGCATCACGATGATGCTACACTTCATAATATTATTAAATATGGTTTGGTAAAACTAATTAAAAATTATCAAGGAAAAATGTTAGGTTATGAAGACAGGCTTAAAGATAAAGATATCGATTCAGTATTAGCTTACATAAAAAGCTTTTGGCCAGATGATATGTACGAACATCAAATTAACTTAAGTAAATAAACTATATGGTAACTAGTACTTTTCATTGGAGCTGCAAACATACATGGAGGAAAAGTGCTAAGAACACGATGTGGTGTGTTATTGGTTGTGCAATTGGAGATTTTGGAACAATATTTTTTTTTCAGATAACTCAAGTTCCTTTTCCTGTTATTGGCATAATGATTTTAGCAATTGTAAATGGTTTATTAACTAGCATTACGCTTGAGACTTTTATTTTAATTAGACAAAATTTTAAATTTATTAGAGCATTAAAAACTGCTTGTGGGATGAGTTTTATTTCAATGGTTAGTATGGAAATTTCGATGAATTTAACAGACTACTATTTAACAGGTGGAGCTCAACTCACATATTGGGTTGTGCCCATTATGTTAATGGTAGGATTCTTAACTCCATGGCCTTACAACTATTGGAGGCTAAAAAAATTTGGCCTGGAATGTCATTAAATTTTAAAAGTTTATTATTTAGAAAGTAACTTAACTAATTTTTTAAGAGCATTGCTCTTTGGGGATGATTTAGAAATTATCAAACAAGCTTCCGATTTTAATATTTCACCATCTTTTAGTATTCGAAGATTATTTGCTCTTAAGGTTTCTCCGGTTGATGTAATATCAGTTACAATCTCAGAGGAACCAGTAAAAGGGTAAGCTTCTGTTGCCCCCAAACTACTAACTAATTTAAATTGAGTAACACCTTTGGAGAACAAGAACTCCCTTGTTAAATTTGGATATTTCGTTGCAACTCTTAGTCTTTTCTTCTTTTTATCTTTGAATTCAAAGGCAATTTCTTCTAGATCTGCGACCGTTTGAACATCAATCCAAGGATCGGGGATAGCCACAACTAAAGTTGCTTTTCCAAATCCATACTTTTTAATTACACTAATTTTATTTTGAATATTTATTTCACTTTCTTTTAATAGATCATAACCAGAAAACCCAAGATCTAAAGACCCATCCCCAAGTCTCTCAACTATCTCTCTTGCATGTAAATATAATATTTTAACATTAGATAAGTTTTTAATGGACCCTAATAAATCTCTTTCTCCTCTTTCGGATACTAAATCTAATTTATTCTTTTTAAAAATTTTTAAAATATCTTTTCTAAGTCTACCTTTGCTTGGAATTCCAATATTAATCATATTTTTTATCATTGAGAATTTAAATTTAAAGCAGCTCCTACTGCTGGAACTTTTTTTTTTGATCCAAGGTCTGAAATTAATTTGTCATATCGTCCACCATTAATTATATTAATAATTTTTGACTTAAACTTGATATCAATTTTAAACACCATACCTGTATAATATTCTAACTGACGACCAAAAGAAGCTGAAAACTCTACATTTAATTTATGAATATTATTTAATGATATTGGAAAATATCTTTGATCCACAACCAAGTTAATTTTATTTTTTTTAAAAAAGTCATTCAATTTCTTAGCTGCTTGGTTTATTGGACAATTAATTTTTAAAAACTCTTTAATAATTTTTGAAACATTTTTACCTCTACTTGCTCTTCTTGGATCTTTAATTTTATTATTAAACCTCCTTAAAATTTTTTTAATCGATCGTCCAGCAACTATTACATTTTGATCCTGTTTTAGCATTTTTAAAAATTTTTTTTTATCTACCTCAACAATTGTTGGATCAACATCAGAATTAGTCTCTAATCTTTTTAATAAATCATTAAAATAATCTTCTCTCCAAAAATGCCTCAAAAGCCTTAGTTTCCATCGTTTTGGAATATCTAATTTTGAAATTAATAAATTAAAAATCTCAACATTTCCAATCTTCAAAGTTCCACTTAAATAGTTTAAATTGGATAAAGATTTTAAAGCAGTATTAATAATTTTTTTGTCATCATTTTTTTCATCTTTAGAGCCAATTATTTCAAAACCAATTTGGTCTCTAATAATTGAATCTTTCTTATTATTTGACTTTCTATAAGCTTGACCACTATAGAATATTTTTTCTTTACTCTTTAAATTACTCTCTAAATACCTCAGGCATGATGCAATGGTTAGGTCGGGTCTTAAACATAGCTCACTTCCATTTTGATCAATAAATGAGAAAATAAACTTTCTAAAACTCTCTCCTGATCTTTGGACAATGTGATTAGCTTCAATTACCGAAGGTAACTCAATGTATTTAAAACCTTTAGATTTTACTGATCTAAGAATTTTTTCAGATAAATTTTTTGATTTCATCAATTAAGTTTTCTTTTGGAAATGTAACTTGATTATTTTCACCTTTGACTCCTAAAAGATTTTTTAAAGTAATCGTATTATCTTTAAATTCATTTTCACCACAAATAATAGCTACAGGACACTGCTTTTTATTAGCATAAGTTAATTGCTTTCCAAGATTTTTTTTGCTATCTAAAAATACTTCAGAGTTAATGTCATTATCTCTTAAAGCTTTCAAAATTTCATAATAATTTTTTAAATATTTGTCATCCATTACACAGACAATTACTGGTTTTTTCTCATCTATTTTAGTTTGATCGAGTTGCATCATGCTAAATAATAGTCGGTCTACTCCAATACTTATTCCAGTCCCTGGAATATCCACACCTTTAAATCTTGAGATTAGTTTATTATATTGTCCACCTGAGCAGATGCTACCAATATCAACTTCTTTACCTTTATTGTTTTTTACTTTGAAATTTAAATTTGTTTCAACACAAAATCCATCATAATAAGCAAGACCTCTTACAATAGTAAAATTAGTTTTGATTTGGTCTAGATATTCACCATAGCTTGCAACCTCTAATAAATCTTCTAAATCTTTAATCCCTTCTTGAGATAAGGGATTTTTTAAATTTTTTTTTATTTCTTTTAAATTTTTTACTTTTAAAAAATTAATAATTTGAGAAGCTTCATCATCGGTTAAATCAGCACCTTTAGTAACCGCACCACTACCATCTACTCTTTCTTTTTTTAATAAGTCTTCAACACCTTTTAATCCAAAGCCAGGCTTATCTAGCTTATCAATTGCCCTCATAACTTTAATTTTTTTGTCTTCAGATATTTTAAGATCTTCAATTAACCCTTGGACAATTTTTCTATTACTAATATTAATTACAAATTGATCTTTCTTTAATCCACAAGAAAGGAGTGTGCTTGCAATTAAATTACATAATTCTGCATTTGCTTGCGCCGGGTTAACATTACCAACAATATCACAATCTGCTTGAGTAAACTCACGATACCTCGCATTGCCTGCTTTTTCATTTCTAAATACATTTTGAATTGCATACCTCTTATAAGGCATGGGTAATTCTTGATTATTTTGTGCAACAAATCTGGCTAACGGGCTTGATAAATCATATCGAAGAGTAATATTTTTTTTGCCATCTTTAAATGAGAATACATCAGACATAGGATTACTATCATCATCTGCCAGAAATGATCCTATATTTTCACTAATTTCAAATGATGGAGTTTCAAGTGGTTCAAAACCAAATTTTACAAAATTATTCTCAATAATATTAATTAACTTTTTCTTGAGAATTAACTTTTTATTCCATCTATCTTCAAACCCTGATGGTAAATCAGGGATTAATTTATTTTCTTTATTCATTTTTTTGGTACCCACGCTTGGAATCGAACCAAATCCTATAGTTCCACAAACTATCGTACTAACCGTTATACTACGCAGGCATTCCTTGTTTTTATATTATTTTTGTGTGGATTTAAAATTATATTATAAATAAATAGCCTAAAGGCTATGGAAACAAACTCTGTGAGTACTTCTTGAGGTTACTCTGTATGTGATATTTATAATCATGACAGTCTTTTAAACAATTCTAACTATTATTCAATACCTATATACAAAAATTTATTAATCTCATTTTAAGGGAGTTGGTGGTGGCCCCAACTGGACTCGAACCAGTGACACACGGATTTTCAATCCGATGCTCTACCAACTGAGCTACAGGGCCCCATATTAACCTCTAAAAGTGATACGACCTTTGGTTAAATCGTAAGGCGTCATTTCTACTTGAACTTTATCACCTTGAAGAACTCTAATTCTATTTTTACGTAATTTGCCTGCAGCATGTGCTGTAACAATATGGCCATTTTCTAATTTAACTCTGAACATTGCATTCGGTAATAAGTCCTCAACGATTCCTGAGAAAGATAGCATTTCTTGTTTTGACAAATTTATTTTCTCCTAATTCTTTTCTCTACTGATCTAGCGTGTCCCACTAAACCCTCGTAGTTTGCAAGTGTTATAACTGATGGACCAAGGGTTTCAATCCCTTTTTTTGATAGGTTTATATATGAAATCCTTTTATAAAATTCATTAACACTAATACCACTTGCATATCTTGCTGAAGAATTGGTTGGTAACACGTGATTAGAACCAACGTTATAATCTGTCATAGCCATAATGGCATACTTTCCTAAACAAATTGATCCTGAGTTTTTAATTTTTCCTACTACATTTTTATAGTTCTTAATATTAAGTTCCAAATGTTCTGGTGCAATTTTATTTACAGTATCAATAATTTTTTGAACAGATGGCATATGAATTAAAATGCCATTATTGATTAGGCTATTCTTAGCAATTGTTGTTCTTGGTAAATCTTTTAGTTGTTTATTGATTTCTTCATTAACTTTAATGATAATTGATTTATCTTTTGAAATTAAAATACATTGAGCAAAATTATCATGTTCTGCTTGTCCTATAAGGTCACTTGCAATCCATTCTGGATTTGAAAACTTATCACATACAATTGTCACTTCTGAAGGTCCAGCAATCATTCCTTCAATTCCAACATCACCAAAGACTTCTTTTTTAGCAGCCGTCACATAAGAGTTTCCAGGGCCTACAATTTTATCAACTTTTTTAATTTTTTTAGTACCATAAGCAACTGCTGCAATCGCTGATGGCCCACCTATTGAATAAATCTCTTTAATTTTACATTTTCTTGCAGCATATAATACTCCTGGATTTTGCTTACCTTTATAACCTGAGTTAATCATTACTAATCTTTTAACACCAGCAACAAGAGCTGGAATTGCATTCATCAAAACACTTGATGGGTATGAAACAGTTGAACCTGGCACGTAGATTGCAACTGATTCAATCGGAATATATTTGTATTCTAATTTATTTTGTAACTTATCCGTATAAGAAATATTTTTAAATTTTTGCAATGTATGAAACTTGTAAATTCTGTTATATGCAAGATCAATCGCTTTTTTTACCGTTGTATCAAGCTGTCTAATTGATTTACTTATTTGTTTAGGATTCGGAATAATAATATTATTTTTATTAAATCTTTTCTCATATTTCAAAATAGCTTTATCACCATTTATTTTTACATCCTTGATAATCTTAGTAACTGAAACGGAGCTTAGCTGAACCTTGTTTTTTCTTTTGGACAGTAATTTGTCTAAAGTCGTATCAAAATTTTTAATTTTACTGTCTAATACTTTAATCATTGGGCAATTTTATTTAAATCATCTAGGGTTACCTCAATTATTTCTGTCGATAAAGTTATATATGCATTATTAGTGAAAATTAAGCTTATCTCATAATTGTCATTATTTTTTAAATATTCCATATTTATAAGTTCAAGTTTTTGATCAAGACTATTTTGCTTAATATTTTTAGATTTAACGCTATCTACGAATTCAAATTTACAAATACTATTTACTTTTTTATCATGATTCTCTGTTTCAATTTTAGATCTCTTTAAAGATAATAAAAATACCTTGTTATTTTGAAGATATTTAATATTAGCAACTTTTACTTCTGCGCCAGAACAGCATGCTGAAATCATTTGCAAACCTTCATTATCATTTGCAATAATTTTTGATAAGTATTTTTTTTCCATTAATTTAATCTTCTAATTTTAGCACCTACTTTTTTTAATTTCTTTTCTATATCCTCGTATCCTCTATCAAGATGGTAGATTCTATTAATTATTGACTTTCCTTTGGAGGCAAGTGCTGCAAGGATTAAGGAAACTGATGCTCTTAAATCTGTTGCCATGAGTTCTGCGGCTTCAAATTTAATATTTCCTTCAATTGTCGCTTTATTTCCATTAATTGAAATTTTAGCTCCCATTCGGTTTAATTCGGCAACATGCATAAATCTGTTTTCAAATATTTCCTCCTTAATGTAAGATTTTTTATTAGCTTTACAAAGCAATACCATCATTTGTGCCTGTAAATCAGTTGGAAATCCTGGATAAGGAGATGTTTTAATATTTATACTTTTAATTTTTTTACTTCCTTTAATAAGAATTTCATTTTTCTTTTGAATTATTTTAGCTCCAACTTTTTTTAAAATATTAATTTCTGTGCTAATAATTTTTGGATCAATTCCTGTAACTTTTAAATTTCCCTCAGTTAAAGCAGCAGCTATTAAATAGGTGCCAGCTTCAATTCTATCTGGCATTACCTGATAATTTAATTCGTTAACCTTGGCTACGCCTTCAATCTTAATAGTTCTCTTTGATGTCCATTTAATATTGCAGCCCATCTTAATCAAAAAATTAATCAAATCTTCAATTTCAGGTTCAATTGCACAATTTGATAGAACTGTTTTTCCTTTAGCCAAACAAGCTGCAATAATTAAATTTTCTGTTGCCCCTACTGATATTTTTGGAAATTTAATATTTGCACCAATTAAACCTTTTGGTGCATCAGCATGGACATAACCCTGGATAATTTTATATTTAACCCCAAGTTTTGATAGAGCTTTTAGATGAATATCAACAGGTCTGGTTCCAATTGCACAGCCCCCTGGTAAGGATACTTTTGCTTTTCCAAACTTTGCAAGTAGAGGTCCTAAAACTAATATTCCTGCTCTCATAGTCTTAACCAAACTATAGGCTGCAAAAGTTTTAGATTGTTTATTATTTTTAATAGTTATTTTCTTTTTGTTATCATCTACAATTGAACCTAAAGACTTTAATAATAATATCATTGTTTCAATGTCTTTTACTTTAGGTAAATTTCTTAACGATATTATTTTATCTGATAGTAAAGTTGCTGCTAGAATAGGTAGAGAGGCATTTTTAGAACCAGAAATCCTAATCTGCCCCTTGAGCTTAGCTACTCCAAAGACTTCCAATTTTTTCATGATTATACTTTTGGTAAAGTTACTCCAGTTTGTCCCATATATTTTCCTTTACGATCTGCATATGAAGTCTCTGGGGACTGATCTCCCTTTAAAAATAAAAATTGTGCCACTCCCTCATTCGCATATATTTTTGCTGGTAGTGGAGTGGTATTCGAGAATTCTAGAGTAACTGTCCCATAAAATTCGGATTCTATTGGGGTCACGTTAACTATAATTCCAGTTCTTGCATAAGTGCTTTTACCAACAACAATACACATAATGTCTCTTGGTATTTTAAAAGTCTCTATAGTGGTTCCTAGGGCAAAAGAATTTGGAGGAATAATAATATATTCAGAACTCTTTTTTGTAACAAAGTTATCTGACGTAAATTTTTTTGGATCAACAATTGACGAATTTACGTTATGGAATATTTTAAATTCGTCTGCCACTCTTGCATCGTAACCAAACGAACTGAGTCCATAAGAGATTTTGCCGTCTCTTATCTGTTTGTCTACAAATGGAGAAATCATGTCCTCTTCAAGTGCAAGTTTCCTAATCGTTTTGTCGGATAGTACTGACATTATTTACTTTTCTTTTTACTTTTTTTTTGAAAAATTTTTCTTTTTTTAAGATTTTTTTTAAGTGCCAAACTTAATCTTTCATTTTTTTCTTTATCACTCATTATTTGTCTGGATTAGTTAAGAAATCTAAAGTGATAGGTTTTGATGCGTCTAAAACTTGTTCAGACTCTACTTGTGTTTTTGGACCCTCTTTAGCTTCACGTTTTGCTCGTTTTTCTGCAAGCTTTTTTTCTCTTTTAGCCTGCTTTTCCATCAGCTTGTTACCTTTTGTAGATTTATAATCGTAATGAATTCCCATAAATTTCTTTCATCTAAATATAAATCATTATATCAAAAAAATTAAGGCAATATTTAAAAAAAATGATTTATCATCGAAATACATCATAAATTGCAATTAGCCCCTAT
>CAJQSG010000042.1 GCA_905612525.1 uncultured Candidatus Pelagibacter sp.
TTGAGAAATTTGTATATAAATCAAACCCTTTATTTGACCTATAAATAATAAAAGGTTTTTTTGATTTATTTAAATTTTCTAGATAATTTTTCTTAATCAATTTACTATTCTGTTTTTAATCTTAAAACTGCTTGTTCCTTAATTGGTAAATGTATTATTGCTGCAAAAACAGATAATGCAATTGCTAAATACCAAGCGTAATCATATGAACCATATAGGTCATAAAATAAGCCTCCTAAAAATGCGCCAAAGAATGAGCCTACTTGATGGCTTAAAAAAACTATTCCATATAATACACCTAAATATTTTGTTCCAAAAATATGAGCAACTATACCACTTGTTGCGGGCACTGTTGATAGCCATAAAAAGCCAAAACTTGCACCAAAGATAAATGCATTGATATTGCTTGCTGGTAAAAATATAAATAAAATTATTGAAACACCCCTTAATGCATAAATAGAGCTTAAAATAAATTTTTTACTAATTTTTGTAGAAAGATATCCACTTAATAAAGAGCCAAATATATTAAATAGACCAATTAAAGATAGAATTGCAGCAGCTGTCCAGCTTTCTAAACCTCTATCAATTACATATTTTGGAACATGGGCCCCTACTAGTGTTATGTGAAAACCACAAACAAAAAAACCAGATGAAAGAAGTATGAAACTTTTGTTTTTAAAGGCCTCTTTTAAAGCTTCAAGGATACTTTGATCATTGGGCTTCTCAATGGATTGGACTTTAAAAGGAGATCTCACAAAAAAAGCCACGATAAATCCAATAAATAAAAAAATCATAAATACAAATAGTGTGTCTACCCAACCATTTTTGATTAATGAGTAACTTGTATAAAGTGGAGATATAAAATATCCAAATGATCCAACAGCCGTTACAATGCTCATCGCTATGGTTCTATTTGATAATGGAAAATGTTTACCTACTATAGCCATAGGAATACTTATTGCCGTACCACCCAACCCTATTCCAACTAAAACCCCTAAATCTAATTGAAAAAAAAATCCAGTATTTGGCCCAGAATATAGGAAATATATTCCTAGTATATAAAAAATAAAAGCTAAACAGATTGCCTGATGCCCACCATACTTATCTGCAATTGCTCCAAATATAGGCCCCGTTAATCCCCACACCAACATTTGAATACCGATAGCTAAACCTGATTGCATAATTGTAATATCTAGCTCATCTTTAAAATCCATAAAAAATAGGCCAAAGGTTTGTCTAACGCCAAGTGAGATTAAAACAACAACACAAGCTGCAATCAGAGTAATTAAGGCAGTTTTATTTTTTATAAATTTTTCAGAACTCATTTAATGAGCTTAAGAGATTTTTTTAAGTCAATAATCAGATCTTTTGGGTCCTCTAAACCAATGTGAAGTCTTACTAGGTGCTCATCTTTTGCTAATTTTAAATATTGTCTATTACCTTGCTCTCTCTTATCTTGGTATAAAGCAAGACTTTCAAATCCTCCCCAACTGTAACCATAACCAAACAATTTTAATGAATTAACAAATTTAATTACTGAATTTTTATTTTTTGATTTAATCTTAAGACCCATTAATCCTGATGCCCCAGAATAATATTTCTTCCACATTCTAAAATTAAGTGAGTCTTTCTTGTGTGGATATAGAAGTTTTATATTCTTATATTTAGATAAGAAATTTGCTATTTCTTTTGAGCTCTTCTCATGCTTATCTAAACGAACATCAAGAGTTCTTAACCCACGAGTAATTAAATAAGCATCATCAGGTCCCAGTCTTAGTCCGGTAATCTTATTTGCTTTATCAACTTCATTAAAAACTTTTTTATTTACAGCCAAACTTCCTCCCATCACATCAGAATGACCAGAATAATATTTAGTAGCTGAAACAATTGACATGTCAAAACCCAATGGAACAGGTTTGAAAAAATATGGAGTGCCCCACGTATTGTCTATAGCTGTTAAAACTTTATTTTTTTTTGCAATTGAAACAATTTTTCCTAAATCTTGAAAATCAAAAGAGTTGCTACCTGGGTTTTCAACAAATATTAATTTGGTTTTTTTTGTTATATTTTTTTCTAAAGTTTTTAAATCATGAGGATTGTAAAAAGTTGTTTTAATATTAAATTCTTTTAAAAAGTCTTGTGTTAGCATTCTTGTTGGTGAATAAGTTGGGTCTGCAACGATAATTTCGTCTCCTGGTCTAACAACACTAAAGATCGCCAAAAAAACGGAGCCAAATCCTGTTGGTGTTAGGAATACATGATAGCACTCTTCCATTTCCTTAAGTATCTGTGAAAGAATGTGTGTGGTAGAAGTTCCCTGTCTTCCATAGTCGAAATGACCACCCGTAGGATCTTTCTTAGCTTTATTCTGCATTTTTCTAATATCTTGCATAGATTTAAAGATAATAGTGGATGCTCTCACTACAGGAGGGTTTACAGACTGATTATGGTAATCTTTTGCAGTATGTTTAAGAAAAGTCTTAAATGATTTCGTCATAAAAAATTTGATAAGTTAATAGGACAATGCTATATCCCTCGAATTACGTCAATAAAATTATAAATAGGATAATATGGGTTACCCAAAAAAACATAGAGGTCGAAGAAAACAGGGTTCTAAAAAAAGAAGAGCAAAAAGAAAAAATAAGAAAAAATAGTCTTTATTAATGGATAAGATTCAAAAAGCTAAATCCATTAGTATCTGGATATTCATTGTACCCTTTATAGCAATAAATCTTTGCTTAATATTAATTACACAATTTCACGAATTTTTTCCCAATAAGGAAGACATAGTTCATAATACATTGTGGCCGTATCTTGATGGAGGTCTATCTATCAGTAGAGCTGCACGACCTTATCCTAGTTGGTTAATTTTTAAACCAGCAATGTTTCTGACTTCTTTTTTACTTATTAAATATTGGTATTTCAACAAACACATAATTATGAATTTTGATAAAAATAATAAGTATATTAAAAAAATAATTTTTTTTGGTGTTGGTTCTGCAATTGCATTAACAATACATTCTATATTCTTAGGAATTAAATTTGATAATGATTTATACAAATTATTTAGAAGAGTGATAATGCTTGTCTTTATTGTTTTTGAAATTACCGCACAAGCATATCTAGTCGCAGCACTGTATTCATTTAAAAGTAAGTTAATTAGATTTATTAATATTAAGATCTTAAAGTTGAAACTAATATTAGTTTCAACTTTGATAGTTGTTGCGGTAATTTCAATTCCTATAATTAGTTGGCCAGGTAATACATTTAAATTTGTAAAACATGCACTTGAATGGGATTATTTTTTAGGTGTTATTATTTTTTACTTATTGACTTATTTTATGTGGAAAAAGAAAGTTAATTTGTAATCCAGCCTCCACCTAAAACTTTATACCCAAAATTATTTTTTGAATAAAAAACGCAAGCTTGTCCAGGAGCTATTCCATGTTCTTCCTCAAGTAAATTAATACTTGCTGAAGTATCCATAATATTGATCTTAGCTTTAATTAATCTTCCTGTGGATCTTACTTTTACTAATAATTCATTTTCAAAATCTTTTTGATCATTAGTTATAATATTTAAATTCCTTAAATTAATTTTAGTTTTAGCCAAATGTTCTTTGGTACCAACAATGATTTCATTTTTTTCTGCAATAATCTTTATTACATACAAAGGGTTTTTGTCTGCAATTCCTATTCCTTTTCTTTGGCCAATTGTATAATTAATAATTCCATCATGCACACCTATCACATCACCTTCTATGCTCTTTATATTTCCTTTGCTAAAAGAGTTTGGTCTAAATTTTTCTATGACAGATGCGTAATCTCCATTTGGTACAAAGCATATATCTTGGCTATCAGGTTTGTCAGCAACATTAAGGTCAAGCTCTCTTGCAATGTTTCTTGTTTCATCCTTAAGAAGATTCCCTAAAGGAAATCTCAAAAAATTTAACTGTTCTTTTGTGGTATTAAATAAGAAATAACTTTGATCTCTATTTAGGTCTATTCCTCGATACATATCTGTATTATTTTTTTCAGTAACACTTTTTACGTAATGGCCTGTAACTAGAGCATCTGCATTTAGTCTTTTTGCTTCATCGAATAGATCTGTAAATTTTACAGTTTTATTACATTGAACGCAGGGTATGGGTGTTTCACCGTTTAAATAACTATCGATAAAATTGTCAATTACACCCTCTTTGAATTTATCTTGGTAGTAAAGAATTTTATGTTCTATTTTTAATTTATCAGCTACTCTTTTAGCATCCATAATATCCTGACCAGCACAACATTGCTTTGATGAAGCTGTTTCTTTACTGTCGTTGTAAAGCTTTAAAGTTATGCCTATGACATTGTAGCCTTCATTCTTCATCATTGCTGCAACTGTTGAAGAATCTACTCCACCAGACATAGCAACAACAACCAAAGTTTCTTTAGGTTCTTTAGCTATTCCAATTGAATTAAATTTTGTCATATTTAATGTTATTTATTCCTATATTTTATATAAGTAAATTAAATGATTTTAGATTATGAACCAGGTGATAAAGTCACCAATCTAGACAATAAAGACTGGGGCATAGGACAGGTTCAATCAATAATTAATGGAAAAGTTACAATTAATTTTGAAAATGTTGGAAAAAAGGTAATTAACTCAAAAATAGTTAGAATAGAAAAAATTTATAAATGAATATTGAAGAAGCAAAAAAAATAACGTTATCACTAATAGATACTTTCAACAAAGCAAGTCAAGTTGCACTAGATCTTCGAAAAGCCGGTTTAAAAAAAGAGATTAAGTCAGATAACACGCCAGTGACTAATGGTGATATTGAAGTTAATGAAATCTTAACAAAAAAAATATCTGAAATCACCCCAAATATCATAATTATCTCAGAAGAAAATATTTCTCATAAAAATGAAAAAAATTTAGAAAATTTTTGGTTAATAGATCCTATCGATGGAACAAGAGACTACATAAGTGGTAGAGATGAATTCACATTAAATGCTGCTTTAATAATAGATAAGAAACCAGCTATAGGTATTATTACAGCACCTGCCAAAAAGAGAGTTTTTTATTCTTATGGGATGTCAAATAGTTATGAATTGATCAATGAGCAAGAAATTAATCTTATTGAAAAAAAAAAAAATTACAATGGGTTAAAAGCTGTTAGTTACTCAGATGAATTAAAGATGAAGATCATAGAAGTTCATAAAAAATATAGTATTGAGTCACATCAAAAAATGAAAAGTTCATTAAAATTTTGTGTTATCGCTGCAGGCGAGTATGATTTGTATGCAGCAGAACCAAGAGCATGTGAATGGGATATAGCTGCGGGTCATGCCATACTTGAGCATGCTGGTGGTAAAATAACAGATTTTAATGGTGATGAAATTTTATACGGTAAACCAGAATTTAAAAACCCAAGTTTGATTATAAGAAATAAAAATATACTCTAATGGACGAACAATTAAGAATAATTTTAATAATAATAGTTTCTGTATCAATATTTGGTCTTCTGGTTTTTGTGTTTGTTAAAAACCATATAAGAAATATAGTTAATCACTTGGAAAAAGAAGAAAAAAAGAAATCAAAGTAATTTGATGATCTTTAAATACTCCGATTGATCAATATCCATTATTCTTTTTGATGTTCCAAAATCAAAACCGTTTCTAGCAAGAAGAGAGATATCTTTTTTATAAAACAAAGGTCTATTGTCTTCTGCTCTAGCAGGTCCTATTCTTTTTTTTTTACAAATCTTAATACCAGAGAAGAAATCTTGATCAGAGTTATCCTCTTTAATCTTCTCAATCGACTCCTTGATATATGTTTCGTTTATACCCTTGCCCATAAGATAATATCTGATCTTATTTATGGAACTACCTTTTTGAATTAAACTACGCGTTTTACTCTCAGAATAAAATTTATCACTAATAAATTTACTTTTTTCAAGATCGGGTAAAACTATATCAATAAGGTCTGTGATATCTTGTTTTTTAACATTTGGTACATTTGCTTTAAGGTACTTTTTCAATAGATAGGTTCTTAGTTGTTGTTTTGAAGGCGCATATTTTTCAATATAAGCAAAAGAAAAATTTCGCATTTCTTCCATAGTAACTTCTAGGGTTTTTTTTCTATTTCTCATTGGAATCATGTTATCTTGTAATATAATACACTATAAAATGATTGATCAAATTTATACATTCTTTACTGTGGAAATGATTTACCTTTGGCTTAATCTTGGTGTTTTACCTTTTTGGTTTACTTTAATAATTTTTCCAAAATCACAGATATCTAGGGTTTTTATAATCTCTGTTTTTCCAATATTCCTATTAAGTTTAGCATATATCTACTTACTTTATATTACTTATCTGGATAGTTATGATTTTTTACAAAATTTTAAACTTTATTTAGGATTGGGTGAAATTTCTATTTTATTTGAAAATCAATACTTTTTAATTTTATTTTGGGCACATTTTTTGGCAATCAATTTATTTTGTGGTGGCTGGATTGTTAATGACTCTCAAATGTTTGGTGTGAATAAATTTCTCGTATCAATTCCACTTATAATTACTTATTTAATAGGTCCAATTGGAATGGTTGTGTATTGGGTAATAAGAGTATTTTATGCAAAAAGAATAAGACTTTATGATTAAGTCAATAGATTTTTATTTTGACTTTATTAGCCCCTACTCTTACCTAGCACATAAAAAAATACAGATTATAAAAAAGGAAAAAAATATTATTTTTAATTATAAACCAATTCTTGTTGGTGGTCTTCACAACTTGCAAGGCATAACTGCAGCAGCTTTTATTAAGCCCAAACTAAAACACATGATAAGTGATTGTAATTTAATTGCTAAAAAAGATAAATCAAATTTTATTTGGAATTCTAAATTTCCTATTAACTCATTAAATATCATGCGTGGCTATGTTTTTATTAATGATGAATATAAAGATTTATACCTGAATGTAATATTTGATGCTTATTGGAAAGATGATCTAGACACTTCTAATAAAAAAATTTTAGAAACTCTTCTTGAAAAATGCAAAATTAAATTAAATGAGTTTTTTGAAGGTATTAAAGATCCTAAAATTAAAGATAAATTAAAAGATATAACTCAAAAAGCTCATGATAAGGAAATATTTGGTGTTCCTAGTTTTGTTGTAAATAATAAAATATTTTGGGGACAAGATAGATTGGAATTTGCTTTAAACGAGCATAATAAATAGTTTAAACTATTTTAAAATCACTTTGACTTATTGCTGCAAATCCACCATCAATGTGAGAAACTTTTTCAAAACCCATTTCTTTTAAGGATTTTGCTGCAAGAGCTGATCTTAATCCACCAGCACAAAATAAAACCATTTCTTTATTCATGTCAATTTTTCCACTTTTAAAATGTGGACCTTCAGGATCTAACCAAAATTCTAACATTCCTCGAGGTATGTGATTTGATCTTTCAATTCTTCCTGTTTTATCTAATTCTCCCTTTTCTCTAATATCAATTAAAGTACATTTATCTTCATTAGATAGCTTTAATGCTTCATCAGCAGTAATAGTTTTAACTTCTCTTAATGCTTCTGAAACAAGAGTTTGTGATGATTTAATAGACATATTCATATAATATAACATAAACATCCTATGTAAATGAAAAAAATTCACCTCAAAAAAAAAAATAATTTTCTTAAGAAAATTTTTATAAAATTATGTAGAAATTTAGGTTATGAA
>CAJQSG010000043.1 GCA_905612525.1 uncultured Candidatus Pelagibacter sp.
TTAGTTAAAAAACCAAAAAATATTACATCTAAGCAAGCTATGATTTTAGGTACTGCCGGATTAACTGCTTTACTATGTTCTTTTGCAATTAAAGCACGTGAAGAAATTTTATTAGGAGAAAAAGTTAAAGACGTTTTGGTTACTGGAGCTTCTGGAGGTGTTGGAAGTATCGCGGTAATGATTTTAAATAAATTTGGTTATGATGTGACAGCTGTTACAGGAAAAGTTGAAAATGAAGAATATTTAAGATCATTAGGTGCTAAAAATATAATAAATAAAGCAGACTTAGATAAAGACGCAAGACCATTAGACAAAGGTTTGTGGGATGGTGTTGTCGATACAGTTGGTGGAAAAATTCTTGCTAACGCACTAGCCCAAACTAGAGATAATGGGATTGTTGCAGCATGTGGAAATGCTTCTGATTATAAATTAAATACAACTGTCATGCCTTTTATTATTAGAGGTGTTAAGCTTTGGGGAATTAACTCTGTTACTGCATCCATTAAGAGAAGAGAGTTTGTTTGGAATGAAGTTAAAAGTCTTATTGATTTTGAGCAATTAGAGAAATCAATAAAGACAGTAGGCCTAGAAGATTTAATGGAAATATATCCAAAGATGTTAAGAGGCGAAACATCAGGAAGATATATTGTTGATCTCAACAAATAAATGGATTGGGATAAATTAAAAATTTTTCATGCAGTCGCAGAGGCAGGCAGCTTTACCAATGCAACTATAAACTTAAATCTTAGTCAATCTGCAATTAGCAGACAAATTCAATCACTAGAGCAAGATCTTAAAGTGCAACTGTTCGAGAGACATGCTAGGGGTCTCACACTAACGGAAAATGGTGAGTATGTGTTTAAAACAGCTCATGATGTAATTAGTAAATTAAAAGAAGTTGAATCCACTTTAGGTGATCAGAAAAATAAACCCACGGGAAAATTAACAATCACTACAGTTAGAAGTTTTGGAACTCATTGGCTTACTCCTAGAATTCAAGAATTTATGACTTTAAACCCTGAAATCGAAATGGAGTTAATTTTCGATGATAAGGAGTTAGATTTAAGTACAAGACAAGCAGATATAGGTATTTTTATGAGAAGACCTAAGCAGCTTAATTATATTCAAAAGAAATTAGTAGATATAAAATACTATATCTATGGTTCTAATAAATATTTAGAAAAGCATGGGATGCCAAAAACAATCAGTGACCTAAATAAACATAAATTCATTTCATTTGGAAAAGGAGCGCCGTCTCCTGTTTATGATCCTGATTGGGCTTTAAAACTTGGAATTAAAGATGCTAAAAAGAGAAAACCTGTAATGAAAGTTAATAGTGTTATGGGCTTACTTTTAGCTGTTGAGGCTGGTGTAGGTCTAGCAGCGCTTCCTGAGTATTTAGTTTCAAATTCAAATAATGTTATAAAGGTATTACCAAATTCAGAAGGACCAATAACAGAGGCTCACTTTGTTTACCCACAATCTCTTAAAAACACAGCAAGAATTACTGCCTTTAGGAATTTTTTGTTTAGTAAAATTGGTGACTGGAAGTCTTAATTAACTCGACTTGTCGTTAACATAAACTGAAACACCCCTAGAATTGATGTCTATATCAAACTTTTTATGAAGAGGTGGAAATGCTCTTTGTGAACAATCTAATCTATCGCATGTTCTACAGGATACACCAATTGGAATTTCCGTTTTTTTATCACTAATATCAATATTTTCGGTATAGACAAATTCTTTTGCATATTTAGCCTCACATCCTAAGCCAATAGATAAAATACTTTTAGATTGACCGTATCTTCCAACTCCTTTTTCAACAGTTCTCGCGATACAGACATATTTCTCTCCATTTGTCATTTTACTTACTGCAGCTTGAATAATACCAGGTCTGGTAAAAGCAGAATATACATTCCATCTAGGGCAAGCGCCACCATATCTTGGTATTTCGATGCCAGACAATGAAAATCTTTTTGAAATATTACCCGCAATATCAGTTCTTAACATATGAAAAGGGATACCAGGTAATTTAGGGTTTTGAAGACAAGTTACTCTATGTGCAACTTGTTCAAAAGAAGTTGCAAAAGTATTTTGAAGAAGTTCAAGGTCGTATTTTAATGCTTTACATTCTGTATGAAATAATTTGTAAGGCATTAAAATTGCTGCCCCACAATAATTTAATAGAGCAACTTGTGTTAGTTTTTTTGATTCATTGGATGGAAAATTAAAATTGGACAAATATTTATTAATTTCTTTAGATGCTCCTTCTTGAGCAATTTGAGACGCAGCATGTAATTTTTTAGTTTCTAAAGTATTATAATCACTTAATAAAAGTTCTTTCGCATTTTTATTATAAATTTTAGAAAAAGGCTTTCCTTCTTCTGGAATTATATCTTTAACAGTTATTGAGTATTCAGATTTTAGAAAATCACATAAAGCAATATATCTAGTTCGGTTATTAACTTGGACTTTTTCAAAAATTTTATCTGCAAATTCTTCAAGTTTAGGAAAATAGTTTTTATTTTCTTGAAGAAAATCTGATATTACTTCTCCAGGAAATGCTGTCTTTCTGCTATCAATTTTTTTTCCAGAAATATCTTCAACTTTATTAACTATCGCATGATCTTTTTGTCTAAAATTATCTCCTAATTTAATTAATGCTTTTGCAATTTTTGGATTAGTGCTTACTAA
>CAJQSG010000044.1 GCA_905612525.1 uncultured Candidatus Pelagibacter sp.
GATTTTTCAATAGGATTTGGTAAAGAAATTTTTGGTTGGAATGATAAATCAGGCACTCGTTGGAAGGTTTGTTTGATACCACTTGGTGGTTACGTTAAGTTTTTTGGTGACAGAAATGTTTATAGTCAAGTAGACAATGAAAAAATTACCAAAGAATACAGCAAAGAAGATCAAGATAAGTTATTTGTATTAAAACCATTATACCAAAGAGCACTAATTGTATTTGGTGGTCCTTTAGCTAACTTTTTATTAGCAATTCTTATATTTTTCTCTGTCTACACTTTTGCTGGCAAGGACTTTACCCCAGCAGTTATTAATGAAGTTCAAAAAAATAGTCCTGCAATGGTGGCTGGTCTTAAAGACAATGATATTATTATTTCAATCGATGGTAATAAAGTTAAAAGCATTATGGAAGTATCAAAATTTATCATGATGTCCACAGATGAATTCATCAATTTTACAGTAAATAGATATGATCAAGATCTGATTTTTAAGGTAAAACCTAACTTTGTTAAAAGTGAAGATAACCTTGGTAATAAAGTCACAAAACGTATGGTTGGCATTAAGCTTGGAGCTTACAATAATGAAGTAAACCATGTTAAACTTGGTCCAGCTAAAGCCATGTTTTATGCGGTTAATGAAGTTTATTATGTAAGCATTTCCTCTTTAAAATATATTGGAAGCATGATTACAGGTTCTGGTGATAGCTCACAGTTAGGGGGACCTATTAGAATAGCAAAAATTAGTGGTCAGGTTGCTAAATTTGGTATTTTACCTTTTATTAACTTAATGGCTTACATCTCAATTAGCTTAGGGTTAATAAACCTGTTCCCAATACCAATGTTAGATGGTGGGCACTTAATGTTTTATGTTATTGAAAAAATACTTGGACGCCCTTTAAGCCAAAAGGTTCAAGAAGGATTTTTTCGAATCGGATTGTTTTTATTGTTATCATTGATGTTTTTTACAACGTTTAATGATATAAAGGACCTTGGTTTATTCTAATTATTTTATTTTTTTAAAAGTTAAATAAACCATTAAAATCAACATTAATTTAACAAATTACTGTATATAGATGTTTTATTTTGATACACACTAATAAAAAGCTTGATTTATGGGCTTTTATGTAAAATAAAGAGAAATAATCAATAAAACCGGAGCTAAAAAATGAACAAAAAACAATTAATTACACAACTTTCAGGTTCTTTAAACCTAAGTAAAGCTGATGCGGAGCGTACTTTTGATACAATTACAAACACTATTCTAGATGCTTTAAAAGGTGATGATACAGTGAAAATTGCTGGATTTGGAACTTACAAAGTAGCAAAAAGAAAAGCTAGAGTTGGAAGAAATCCTAGAACTGGAGAGCAAATTCAAATCGGTGCTTCTCAAAAGGTTAAGTTTTTACCAGCTAAGTCACTTAAAGAGATGTTCAATAAATAAATAAAGTCTCGATCGAATTCAATTAACAGCCTTTTACAGTAATGTAATAAGGCTGTTAGTGTATGCGGATACAGCATACCCCTTTTTACACATCAGCATTAGATTCAAATTAAGATCAGAATATAAGTAATTACTTAATTCGGGGATCTTAATGATAAAAAAAATTAAAATTATAACAGCACCAATTATTAGTTTATTATTTTTATTAAGCATGTGTAGTGCTAGCAATGCTGAAACAACAATATCAGCAGAAGGCCAGTATATCTTTAATACTTTAGCATTTTATATAGGTTCAGTTTTAGTTGCATTAATGGCAGCAGGTTTTTGCATGCTTGAATGTGGCTTGGTTACTACAAAAAGTGTATCCACCATTGCAGCAAAAAATGTAGGAAAATTTGCAATCTGTTCAATCGTATTTTTTTTATTTGGTTATAATTTAGCATACGGAATACCAGAGGGTGGTTTTATAGGAACCCTTGAAATTTGGAGCACTAATTCAAATATTGAAACAGGTTATTCAGATAGTTCAGATTGGTTTTTTCAGGCAATGTTTGTTTGTGCAACAGTATCTATAGTTTCAGGTGCAGTTGCTGAAAGAATTAAAATATGGCCTTTCTTTATTTTTGCAGCATTAATGGGGGGATTTATTTACCCAATTTCAATGGGTTGGCAGTGGGGTGGTGGCTGGCTAGCAACATTAGGATTTTCTGATTTTGCAGGATCAACTTTAGTGCATGCATGTGGTGGTTCTGCAGCTTTAGCAGGTGTAATAGTTTTAGGTGCAAGAGAAGGAAGATTTGGAAAAAAAGGAGAAACTAAATCATTAGTACCTTTTGCAGCCTCAAGTATTCCCCTAGTTACACTTGGAACATTTTTATTATGGTTTGGATGGTTTGGATTTAATGGCTTTAGCCAACTTCAAATGGGAACATTTGATGATGTGACAGCTATAAGTAAAATTGCGATGAACACTCACCTTGCTGGTGCTGGTGGAGTTGTAACGGGCGCCATAGTTACAAGATTGTTAGATAGAAAAACAGATGTGGTCATGATGTTGAATGGTGCATTAGCTGGTTTAGTCGCAATCACTGCCGAACCTTTTAACCCTACACCAGGTTTAGCAATAGCTATCGGTTCAATTGGATCTTTAATAATGTATTTTGGTACAAAATTTTTAGAAAGAAGAGGGCTTGATGATGTTGTTGGTGCTATTCCAGTCCATATGTTCTCAGGAATATTTGGAACATTAATAGCTCCCATTACTAATCCAGATACATATTTTGGAACTCAATTTACTGGTGTGTTAGCAGTTTGCTCATTTAGTTTTGTACTTTCATTCATTATCTTCAAAACTTTGAAAGCAACTGTTGGTTTACGTATCAGCAAAGAGGCCGAAAAACTTGGAACTGATGTTGCTGAGATAGGTGTAAGAGCTTATGCAATAAGAGATTAATAAAATAACTTAACTCTTTCTATAAGTTATAAAAAACGCCCCTTAATTGAGGCCTTTTTCATTTTTGAATTTTTTTTAAGGTATCTAGAACTTCTAAAGCATGATCTTTAGCTTTAACATTGTTCCAAGTTTTTATAATTTTTTTTTTAGGATCTATTAAAAAAGCACATCTTACAATACCCATGAATTCTCTACCCATAAATTTTTTCTGAACCCAAACTTCATAACTTTTAACAATTTAAAGATTATAATCAGATAAAAGGTAAAATTTAATCTTATATTTTTCTTTAAACTTATTGTGACTTTTTAAGTCATCTTTTGATACACCGAAAATTTCACAATTAAGGTTTTTAAATTTATTTAATAATTTATTAAAGTCATTTGTTTCAATAGTGCATCCTGGCGTGTCGTCTTTGGGGTAGAAATATAAAAAGACATATTTACCTAGAGAATCTTTTAATGAATACAATTTATCAGTTGTTGAGTTTAAAATAAGGTTTGGTGCTTTAGTGCTTGTCTTAAGCATCTTTTATCTTATTTTCTTCCCATAATTTTTTCCAATTAGTATTTGGTGAAATTCCGTATATGGAGTTAATATTAGCACAATGTATAGTTAGCGAAGGAATTGGAGAGAAACAAGGTTCCTTATTATAAATATCATGTAAAGCAAGTTCAGCTGGGTCATCCTTACCTGATGCAAACTGCATTAAATTTTCCCAATATAGATTTAAGTTTTGTTTGCTAATTAGAAAAGTCCCCAGACTTTGTTCAGTTTTTCTCCAGTGTCTTTTATTCCCTAAAAGCAAATACGTAGGACTACAATCAGCATATAAAAAAGGATAGTCAGAAGGGCATAAAAGTATTTCTTTATTTAATTGTGTTGCTATTCTTTCGTATGCTCCAATCATTTCTGCAATACAAATTTCATCGTGAATATAATCATCTTCAACAAAATATATAAGGTCATCAGAATTTTCTTTAGCTAAAAAGAAACATTTTTTTAAACTTTCAAAATTTGAATCAACATTTTTGTTAAAAGAACTATTCTTTTCTAAATGAATAATTTCATTATGAATATTAAATTTTTTTAATAATATATCAATTTTTTCTAAAAAAGATTTTTCAGAATCATCATCAATAATCGAAATTTTTATATTAATATGATTAAAATTATCTTTAAAATAACTAATGGAGTTTAAT
>CAJQSG010000045.1 GCA_905612525.1 uncultured Candidatus Pelagibacter sp.
TTTTGATTAATAGAAATATCTTTACTTGAATTGATAATTAATAATTTTTTTTCATACATTGATTTTATTTATTTATTTAACAAAAAGAATTTTATTCTTTTATATAGTTTATAGATAAAATTAGGCAAAACTCGTCTAAAGAAAAACTTATCCTTTAATCTTACTTTTTGAGAAATTTTTTTAATCTTATCTAATTCTGCATTGATTTCCTTATTTTTTTTTTTAGCTCTTCTTGTCAATAAAAAATGGATTGTGTCTTGCATCCATGATCTTTTTGAAATTAATACCTTCCAATACTGGTCATAGGGATAATTATTAAATTCCACCGGATACCCTACCGTATCCTTGTAATATCTATTAACACATAAAAAAAAACCATTTTTACTAATTAAGTTTTGGATTAACTTGAAGTAAGATTCTATTATATCATATTTCATTTCCATCATCGATCTTGCATTAATAAATAAATTAATCTTAATGTTTGGCAATTTATCCCAGGGACACAATATAATTATATCATTATCAATAATATTTTTTTTTGTTAAATTGTTATTTTTGATATCTTGACTCACAAAAAACTTTTTTTTTGGATATTGTTTTTTTAGATAGTAATAACTTATGAAATTTGCCTCTGGCAAATCTATTAAAATTACTTTCGATTTATATAATTTAATTAACTTGCTAATCATAGACCCATAAGCTGGTCCTATCTCACAAATTATGTCTTTTTTTTGTAAAAAAATTTTTTTTTTAATTTCATGAATAAATTTAATGTGAAATAATTCATGTGCAGTATAATAATATGATTTTTCTTTTAATGATTTTTTAGAATTTCCAAGATTTTTTTTAAGCAACATGGAATAAACAAATTTTTTTCCACATTCTTGTTTTATTTTTTCAAATAATTTTATTGCTTGTTTTTTTGTATAAAACTTATCATCCATACCTTCGGACAAATGGTTACGTCGAAAATCTTTTAATTTATTTTTTACAAATAACTTTTGTTTTTTGCTATTGTTATAAGACCAGTGATTGCTTTGATGATTTTGTTCATAATTTTTTAAGCTAAATTTATAATTATTAAAAACTTCAGTTGTTATGTCAGTCATTTTCAATACTTGAATATAATTTAAATAATTTATCTTTCTTCATTACTCTCTTTGCTTTATTTAGATCTTCCTTTATATCGACAGAAAAACTGTTTCCTTTTAAGATTGTTGTTTTAATTTTTAATCCAATTTCTAAAGCTCTAAGTAATTCAATACCTTCTATTTTTTCTAATTTTGTTTGAGGATGCTCACTAAATTTTTTTAAAGCACTTGGTACAAATGAAATGATTGACAAATGTTTTAAATAATAATCTGCGTTATTGTTGAAGTTATGTGGTATTTTACTTCTTGATAGGTACATGACATTTTGACTCTTATCTGCAACAATTTTGACTACGTTATAACTAGAAATATTTTTTAACTTTAAAGAGGGTAAAATAATTTCAGATTTTTTATTTTTTAAATGGAAATCTATTACTTTGTCTATTTGATCAGGTGATATTAGCGGTTCATCTCCTTGAATATCGACTATTAAATCATATTTTTTTTTTATTTTTTTATAACCTTCAAATATTCTTTCTGTACCATTTTTATGTTTTTTTGAAGTTAGTATTGCTTTTGCTTTATATTTTGTGGCTAAATCAAAAATAATTTTATCATCACAGCATATAAACAAATCATCCAGCTTTTTTGATAATTTTGCTCTTCTATATGTGTGTATTATTAATGGTATATCATTAATTTTGATTAAAGGTTTTTGTGGGAGCCTTGTTGATGACAATCTTGATGGTATAAGTCCTATAACTTTTTTACTCATTTTGAATTTTTTAATTCATGATCCATCATTGTTTTAATAATCCTGTCTAGATTGTACTCAATTTTAAAATTTAATACTTTTTTAATTTTTTTTGTATCACCAACTAAAATACTCGTTTTGGTAGGTCTTAAAAACTTCTTATTAGTTTTTAAATATTTTTTATAATCCAAACCAACATATTTAAAACATTTTTCAGCAAAATCTTTAACAGAGTTTACCTTTCCAGTTGCAACAACAAAAACATCTGGTTTTTTTAACTGCATAATTTTTTGTACATATTGCACGTATTCTTTTGCGTATCCCCAATCTATTTTTGCAGTTATATCTCCAAGCTCTAAACTCTTCCTTCTTTTTTGATATATTTCACATACATGTTTTACAATCTTTGTAGTTACATATTCTTCTGATCTTCTAGGTGACTCATGATTATAAAAAATAGTGTTATATATCCTTAGGTTATATAAGTTTCTATAGAGTTTGCACAAATGATAACAAGTGACTTTCGAAATTGCATAAACACTTTGAGGATTAAAAGTAGTATTTTCATTTTGTTTTTTTTCTTTAGCAATACCAAACATATTTGAAGAAAGAGGGTGAAAATATTTAATTTTATTATTTAAGTTTTTTATAGTTTCAAGAATATTAATTAATGAATGTGATGTTGTCATCAACGAATAACTTGGAATAGCAAAACTCCATCCTACATGATCTTGATCTGCAAAATTATAAATTTCATCAGGTTTGATCTTATTTATTAAATTATGAATAGAAGAATGATCATTTAAATCTCCCCTAACTAAAAAAAATTTTTTTTCAAAAACTTTTTTATCCTCCATAATATGTTTTAAATGTTTTGTATTACCAGTGGCTGATTTTCTTACCAAGCCATAAACCTTATAATTTTTTTTAATTAGCAGATCACACATATATGAGCCATCTTGACCTGTTGAACCCAATACTAGAGCTTTTTTCATAAATGATTATTTTAATTAATATAACTACTACTTTAATATCCTTACTTTTGGTACTGTCAATTACTTTAATAATTTAAAATTATTAGCAAATAATAAATTTAATTTTTTACTTAAAATTATATATTTTTTTTTATTATCTTTTTTGATATAATTTAATTTTTTTGAGCCATTTAAAATGTAATTTTTATTATATTTATCATTAACTATTTTAATAATTGCGTTGCTTATCAGTTTTGGATTTTTTATGTCTACCAATATAGCTGTGCCAGTTGAAACATCATCTTGTAATCTATTATTATATATTAAAGGTTTTTTATAACTCCAGCTTTCTAGAGGCGGTATTGCATCGGGTCCAAATAAACTTGTAAATATTACACCTTTGCAAGTTCTATAAAAATAATCCATTTCTTCTGATTCAAGAAAACCAGTAAAATAAATATTCTTAATGTTGTGCTTCTTAATATAATCTTCTAATTGATTTTTATATCCACGATCTCTGCCAGAAAAAACAAAGCTAATATCGTAACCCTTTTTTTTGACATCCTTGGCAGCTTTTAAAATTGAAATATGATTTTTATGACCCCAAATTTGAGCTGGGTAAAAAAAATAATTTTTTATGTAGTTAAATTTATTTTTAATTAACTTTGTATCTTTATTTTTTTTAAATAAGTTACTTGGGGTATATGGTATTATTACAACTTTATTATAAGGAATTTTGTAATGATTGCACATTTCCTCTTTAATAACTTTATGACTTACAGTTAAAATTAATGATTTATTTAGACTATAAAAATATAAATTTTCTCTTTTTTTAAATTCACTCTTTGTAATTTCTGGAAAGAGAGAATGTTTAAAGTGTTCTAAATCTAAAAAGGTAGATATAAATTTTATTTTTTTTAATGTAAAAACAGTATTCGATAAAACAGGAAAATAGATTAAATCAGTATGATTTTTAATTAAACTAGCCTCTAAAGAAATATTTATATTTAGAACTTTAGTCAAATTTCTAAAAAATTTAAAAATCGATAATTTTATTAAAACCTTATCAAAAAAACTAAAAGAAAATAAAACTGATGGTATATTTAAATCTTTTAAAATTTTAAAATTTTGTTGAATATGAGTATAAACAACAATTTGATTTTCTTTTTTTAAAAATTTTTTGAAATTTAAAATTGTATTAATACTATGAGTAAATGATCCTCCTCCTGAAAAATTAGTTTCTAACAAAATCGCTATTTTCATAAAAAAATTATTTTAAATGTGGACTTATATCTTTATAATGGGCCAATAAAGAAAATAATTTAGTTTTTTTTAAGGCAGATATTAAAATAGTATTTTTATTTTTTTGATCTGAGTTTATGATCTTCATAATGGTAAAAATTTATCATTAATCCTCTGTATTATTTTTTTTGAAAAGAAATCCATTATCACCATGTTTAATTATTTCTAATGGTCCATTTTGACAATTACTATATAAAACAATTTTTCTAGCAAACATTGCTTCTATAATTACAAAAAACACCCTATAAATGAAAAACAAATCAGATTAATGAAACTTACTATAATTTTACTAGAATTTTTTTTTGCAAGAAAAGTTTTCTATAATTTAAACATATGTTTTTTGAAATTAATTATAAGATTTATTGGTTACAACCACCATGGTAATTTTAATGATAGTGGCGAAATACATTTTTTAAGAAAGGTTTGTATAGAAAACCCCAAATTATGCATAGATATAGGTGCAAATGTAGGAAATTATTCAAAATATTTGTTAGAAAATAGTTCTTCAAAAGTTTTAGCTTTTGAACCAATTCCAAAGTCTTTTAAAAAATTACAAAATATCAAAAAAAATTATTTACAGCGTTTTTTTATTTATAAACTTGGAGTTGGAGAAAAAAAATTAAAAAAAGTAATAAATTATAATGAGAAAAATCTACAGTGGGCAAATTTTAATTCTGAAGTAAATAAGATTAATTACTTAGAAAAAAATAATAAAAAACTTAGTTGTAATATTGTGACATTAGATAGTTTTATGCAAAACAATAGAAAAATGTTAAATAAAAAAATTGATCTTATAAAAATAGATACAGAGGGCTATGAATATGAAGTTCTCCTAGGTGCAAAAAAAACAATTAAGAATTTTAAACCTAAATATATTCAAATTGAATATAATTGGCATCATTTATTTAAAAATGTGAATTTATATTATTTTTCTAAATATCTAAAAAATTATGACACATATAAGATTTTGCCATTTAGTAAAAATTTAATGAAGATTGACCCAAAAAGACCTGAACATAATTATTTCAATTATTCAAATATTGTGTTTGTTAAAAAAAGATAAATTAAATGTTAAAAACAATTATGCTTTATTATCCATCATTTGAAAATGGTGGTGCAACTAAAAATCTCATTAACATAGTAAATTTTTTTATAAAAAAAAAGATAAATGTTTTATTATTTAGTCATGGTGCAAAAAAAAACAATTTTATTAAAAATAAGCATTTAACAATTATCAATGCAAAAAAAATTAAGGCTATTGAATTCTTGCCGACTAGATGGAACTTGGCTATATCTTCAGTTTTTAATCTTAATTCTTACATAAAAAAAAATAAAAAAAACTCATTGATATTTTCAATGCAAAGTCACATCCCTGCTATCATTATAGCAAAGCTAAATAATATAAAGATTAGTATAAGAAACTCTGAAGAACCACTGGGTGCAACATTTTACGCAGATAATAAGATATTATCTTTTTTTGTTCTACTGCTGAAAATTTTTTTTTATAATTTTTCAGATCAAATTATAGCAATATCAAAAAAATCAGAGGTATCATTAAAAAAAATTGTATTATTTAAGAAAAAAATTTTTTTAGTCTATAATCCTTATTTAAATAAAATATTTAAAATCAAGAAAAAAAAGAAAGAACAAAATTTTTCGATATTATCTGCAGGAAGAATAACAAAACAAAAAAATTTATTTCTCTTAATAAATTCTGTAATCAAACTATTTAAAAAATATAAGTTTATAAATTTAACAATAATAGGAAATGGTGATCAATATCATATTATTAAACAAAAAATATTACCTTATAAAAATATCAAAATAATAAAATGGAAGCAAAATCTTAAAAAATTTTTTTTAAAATCAGATTTATTTGTATTACCATCTTACTATGAGGGATTACCTAATACATTAATAGATGCTGTCAATTATGAGGTACCATGTTTAGCTACAGATGTTAGTGGTGTAAAAGATATACTCGTTAATGGCAAAGGGGGAATAATAGTGCCTAATAATAATCAAAAAGAAATGCAAGATAAAATTGAGTATGTAATTAAAAACTATCCAAAATCAAAAAAAATGGCTTTTCTTGCAAAAAAAAGGTTAAATAGGTTTACAAAAGTAAATTTAGTATTAATCCATAAACTATTCAACGACTTAAAAAAAGTTTAAAATGATTAAAGTATGGATAAAATTTTAAAAGAAGATTGTGATTATATTTTAAAACATACCAACATTAAAAAATTTAAAAACTCAAAAATATTAATACTTGGGGGTAATGGTTTTTTTGCTACTTATATTCAGGTAGTTTTAGGGTTTGCTCAATGCAAAATAACTTCAGTTTCACTAAATAAACCAAAAGGTTTATTCAAACAAATTTATAAAAAATCTAAGATTAACTTTATTCAAATGGATTTAAATAATGAAAAAAAATTTAAAGATTTATTAAAAAAAAAATTTGATTTTATTTTTCATTGTGCAACTTATGGTCAGCCAAAAAAATGGAGTGGTAATGAATGGGGTACTATAAATTTAAATATAAATATTCTTAAATTTATTTTGGATCACTCTGTTAAATATAAATCTAAAATTTTATTTCTAAGCTCTGCATCAGTGTATGCAATACCATCAAATGGTAAAGTTATAGAGGAAGGATCTGAGCTGGGGGTTGGTAATTTTTTTAATGAAATAATTTATGCAAATTCTAAAATAATTGGAGAAAAATTATGTGAACTATATAAAAAAAAACATAACATACCTGTTTATATAGTTAGACCTGCTCATACATATGGACCTGGTCAAGATTTTCAAGATCCAAGAGTTATGCCTCAGCTTATAAAGAGAGCTTTAATTGAAAAAAAAATTTATATGTTTGATAAAGGAAAAACTGTTAGAACGTGGGGTTATATTTCCGACGTAATAATAATGTTATTAAATATTATCCAATCAGGAAAATCTTTAACATATAATGTAGCTGGTAAAGATCATTTATCAATATTTAAAGTGGCTCAAACAATTTCAAAATTAACTAAAAATATTCCTATAAAAATTATAAATAAAAACTTAAAGTTTACAAATTCAAAACCTACAATTTTAAAAGTTTCATCAAGTAAATACATAAAAGAGTTTAAACCAAAAGAAAATATTTCATTTGAAAGCGGTGTAAATAAATTAATAAATTGGAATAAAGGTTGGCAAGAAATAAAATGAAAACAAAAAAATTAATACTCAGAATTTTAACATTAGCAAACAAAGGTGGTGAAGGACATGTTCCTAGCTCCTTATCAATTTTAGATATTTTAGATACATTATATGCTAATTTTATTACTAAAAATAAATTAAACAAATTTATATTAAGTAAAGGACATGGCTGTCTTTCATTTTATGCAGTTTTAGAAAAATACAATATAGTTAAAAACCTGAACTCTTTCTGTTCATTTAATAGCAATTTTGGAGGACACCCAGATAAAAACAAAATTAAAGGTGTAGAAAGTTCAACAGGTTCTTTGGGTCATGGTTTTCCATTTGCCTGTGGAATCTCTATGGCCAAAAAGATTAAGAAAGAAAAAGGGAAAGTTTTTGCTTTGATTGGAGATGGCGAATGCAATGAAGGCACTATTTGGGAAACTTTCTTACTTGGAAGTCATCACAAGCTAGATAACTTAATATGTATAATAGATAAAAATAAATCTACAGATCGTGCACTAATGATTGACGATCTTAAAAAAAAAATTCGATCATTTAATTGGGATTGTTTTGTAATAAATGGACACAATAAAAAAATGCTAATAGAATCTGTCAAAAAACAAAGGAAAAAACCTTTGGCAATTATTGCTAATACTATTAAAGGAAAAGGTGTTTCATTTATGGAAAATAATCCAGAATGGCATCATAAAAAAATTGATAGTGAAACAATTAAAAAATTTAAATTAATTAAAAATAAATGAGAAAACAATTTATCAAAACTGTAACAAATTTATTTAAAAAAGATAAAAAAACAGTAATGCTTTTGGGTGATATTGGAGTTTTTGGCTTTAGAAATTTATTTAAATCATACCCAAAAAGAATTTATAATATTGGAATACTAGAGCAGTCGATGATTAGCATGGCAGCTGGGCTTTCAAACGAAGGTTTAAAACCAATTGTTCACACAATAGCACCATTTATTGTTAGCAGGGCCTATGAGCAATTAAAAATTGATTTTGGTTATAATAAATTGAATGGAAATTTTGTTAGTATAGGGGCCTCATATGATTACGCATCACTTGGATGTACACATCACTGCCCTGAAGATATTAATTTAATGTATAATATTCCTAATATGCAAATAGTTGTGCCTGGCAGCAGTGAGGAGTTTGATGCTCTATTCATCAAAAGTTATAATAATAAAAATCCTACTTATTTTAGATTGTCAGATCATGAGAATGAAAAAAAATTTACTGTTAAATTTGGAAAATCTAACTTTATAAATAATAATTCAAAAATAACTATTTTAGCTATTGGACCAGTATTGAACTTTGTATATCCTTTGGTCCAAAAATATGGTCTTAATTTAATTTATTTAACTACCATTAGACCATTTGACCACAACATCTTAAAAAAGATTTCAAAAAATAATAATTCAATTATTATAATTGAGCCTTTTTATAGTGGAGCTACAATTAATGAAGTTGTAAAATCAAAACATACCAAAAATATGAATATAAAAAATATATCAGTGCCTTTTAAATTTCTAACTAATTATGGAACAAAAAAACAACATGATGAAAAGCTTGGATTTTCTATTGA
>CAJQSG010000046.1 GCA_905612525.1 uncultured Candidatus Pelagibacter sp.
ATCTTTTTAAAATGTACGAAAAAGTTAGTCATCAAAAAAAATGGGAATTAGAATTAATAAGTATGTCCCAGAGTGAGGCAGGTGGACTTAAAGAAGTCATTGCATCAATTAGAGGAAAAAATATTTACTCAACCCTGAAGTATGAAAGTGGAGTTCATCGTGTCCAGAGAGTTCCAGATACTGAAACACAGGGAAGAATTCACACATCTGCCGCAACAGTAGCCGTTCTACCAGAAGCAGAAGAGGTGGATATTAAAATAAATGATTCAGACTTACGTATAGACGTTTTTAGAGCTGGTGGACCAGGAGGACAGTCTGTTAATACCACTGATAGTGCTGTTAGAATTACCCATATACCAACAGGGCTGTCTGTCTCTCAGCAAGATCAAAAATCACAACATAAAAATAAAGCAAAAGGGATGCTGATTTTAAGGTCACGACTTTATGAAGAGCTGCAATAGCTTTTTTTATTTGTTTGTTTGAAATTAAAACTGAAATTTTTATTTCGGATGTCGAAATAACCATAATATTAATTTTTTTTGATGCTAGTGCTTGAAACATTCTATAAGTGATTCCTGGTGTTGTAATCATTCCAACTCCTATAATTGATACTTTGGATACATTTCTATCATGCAAAAACTTTCTAAAAGAAATTTTTTTATTTTGTTTAATAATCTTTTCTGTTTTTTTTAAATCCTCTGATTTAATAGTAAACGTCATATCTGTTTCTTTACTATTTAATGATATATTTTGTACCACCATATCAACATTTATTTGATTAAGTGATAATGGTTTAAAGATAGAAGCTGCCACTCCAGGTTTATCTTTAACACCAATCATCGTAACTTTGGCATCATTTTTGGTTGATGTAATTCCTGTTATAATTTGATTACTAAAAGCTTTTTTATTACCTGTTATTAAAGTGCCTCTTTTTTTTACAAGTGAGGACTTAACTGAGAAGCTTATATTATTTAATTTTGCATCTTGTACCGATGTTGGCTGCATAACCTTAGCCCCTAATGATGCCATTTCTAACATTTCATCATAAGAAATTTTATCTAATTTTTTTGCTTTTGCATGATTTCTTGGATCTGTAGTGTAGACACCATCTACATCTGTATAGATAACACAAGCATCAGCACTAAAAAATTTTGCCAACATTATTGCTGAAGCATCAGTTCCTCCTCTTCCTAGTGTGGTAACTCTATTTTCTAAATTAATTCCTTGAAAGCCAGTGATAACAGGTATTCCACCAGACTTTATAAAATTTGATATTTTATTTTTGTTAATCTTATTAATTCTTGATGAACCATATGAGCCTTCAGTAAGAATTGGTATCTGCCAAGACATCCAGGATCTAGCCTTAAATCCTATGTGCTTTAATCTGCCAGCAATTAAAGCACATGCCGCTTGTTCACCAGTGGATAATAAAACATCATATTCGGCTGCATCAAAATTTTTACTTAATTCTTTCGTTTGTTTAATTAATTGATTAGTCATCCCACTCATTGCAGAAGAAACTACAATTACACTAATTTTCTTCTTCTTATATGTAGCTATAATTTTAGCTACATTCTTAATTCTATCTATATTTCCTACAGAAGTTCCACCGAACTTTAAAACAACAGTTTTCATTGATAATTATAATTAATTAATATTTGATAAAATACATCTTAATTGTTATGTCCACAAGTGATCTATTATGAATTCAATAAATAAAAAAGAAATAGAAAAATTTTCTAAAATTGCAGAAGAATGGTGGAATCCTAACGGAAAATTTAAACCTTTACACAATTTTAACCCTATAAGAATTAAATATATAAAAGATAATATAGTTAAAGATTTCAACATTAAATCTTTAACTAAGCCATTTAAAAATATTAGGATATTAGATATTGGATGTGGTGGAGGATTATTATCTGAGCCTATGTGTAGGCTTGGTGCAAGTGTAGTTGGGATAGATGCATCAAAAAAAAATATTGAAGTTGCAAAGTTTCATGCCAAAAAAAGTAAGCTTAAAATAGATTACAAGGTTACATCTCCTGAAAAATTAAAAACCAAAGTAAAATTTGATGTAATTTTAAATATGGAAATAATTGAACATGTTGACGATATAAATTTTTTTATTAAAGAAAGCTCCAAGTTGTTAAAAAATAATGGTGTGATGTTTATTGCAACTTTAAATAAAACATTAAAATCATATGTATTTGCAATTATAGGAGCTGAGTATATTTTAAAATGGCTACCAATTGGAACTCATGATTGGGAAAAATTTGTAAAACCTAATGATTTAATAAACACTTCAAAAAAAAATAATTTAATATTAAAAAAATTAAATGGCATGAAATTTAATGTACTGGATAATAGTTGGAAGATTAGTGGGGATACTTCAGTTAATTATATAGCTAAATTTATAAAAAATTAATTTATAATATTTTTTATCTAAAATATTTTTTTAATTTCTATACCTTATTCTTTTAATTCCTTAAGATCTTTTTTTGTTGTCGAACCATAGATCCCCTTAGAAGTTTCTGTATTGTTATAATGTATAGATCTTGCCTCGTAAGCAAATTTTTTACCTACATTATTAAATATTTTTTTTAATAAAATTTTGATAATCTAAACTTGTTCTTGTTATTTCTTTATATTTTTGATCTTGATTATCTGTTTTAGTATTATTGTTTATCCTAAGTACACTTGGTGACATTAAAGTTTTTTCAACATTTAGCGAATTACGAGCATGGCAGCTAATAAATTTTTCTTTTTTTAATTTTTCATATTCTTTAAATGACGAAAACCAACTATCAAAGAAGATTTTACAATTTTTACATATTAATTTGTATACAATCATTAATTATAATTAATGATTAATTAAATTAATTCAATAAACCTATTAACTTCTATAGTCAGTATTAATTTCTATATATCTTTTGGTCAAATCCATCGTATATGCAGTAAATTTCTTTAAACCCACGTTAAGATTTATTGAAATTTCTATTGTTTTATTTTTCATATAATCTGCGACTTCATTTTCTTTGTAGTTGTTGACAAGTTCTCCCTTATCTATAATTTTATTATTTCCAAAATTGATAGATAATCTTTTTAAATTAATATTTACTCCAGATTTACCAATAGCCATTATTATTCTACCCCAATTTGGATCTTCACCTGTAATAGCAGTTTTAACAAGAGATGAGTTAGCAATTGAAAAGGCAATTTTTTTTGCATCGTTCTCATTTTTTGATTTCATAACATTAATTGTTACAAATTTACTAGCACCCTCACCATCAGCAACTATTCTTTTTGATAAATTTAACAATACTGAATTCAAAGCATTGCTAAAAGATTTAATTTTTTTATCATTAGTGTTCTTTATTTTTGAATTTTTAACTTTCCCTGTTGAAAAAATTGAAACCATGTCATTTGTGCTTGTGTCTCCATCACAACTAATTGCATTAAAGGTAGTTTCTATATTTATTTTTAATAATTTTTTTAAAATATTATTTGAAAGATCTGCGTCTGTGAAAACATAGCCTAAAGTAGTTGCCATATTTGGAAAAATCATTCCCGATCCTTTTGCAATACCGTATATTTTAACCTTCTTGTTACCAATATCACATTCTTCCATTGCAAGTTTTGGTTTTGTGTCGGTTGTCATTATACCTAATGCAGCTTTCATCCAAATTAATTTATTTTGAGTGTACTTAATTTTATCAATTAAATTTGGAATATTTTTTTTGATTTTTTGCGTTGGATATTTTTCACCAATTGTTCCTGTACATCCAAAAAGAATTTCATTAGCAAGTATCTCTTTTGGATAATCTTCATCTTCTTTTTGTTTTTTAGAGAGTAAAAGTGATGCCTCTTTTGCTATTTCTCCTAAACTTTTATAACCATCGGAACCCGTAAAAGCATTAGCATTTCTAGTATTGACAATAAGAGATTTTATTTTCTTACTTTTTATATTTAAGTTCCATTTAATGTTTTCTGAAATTATTTTTGATTGGGTATAAACAGAGGCATAATTTGCTCCGTCTCTAAAATAAAACATAACCAAATCATCTCTTGGTTCACTGTATAAATTTGCACAAATTGTCGATATTGAAACACCATCAATATGGTCTAAGTCCTGAAAGTCGTTCATTTTTGACCTAGATTTCTGGATGTTCATAAAATTTTTAAAATTAATTGCCATACTATTTAAAATATTTATTTAATACTTATATCAAAAGTTATAATTAATTTATATATCAATGAATCGTATGCTCAATCCTTTAAATTTTCTCTCAAAATTCATTAAATCAAGCAATCAAAAAGAGCTCGATAGAATTACAAAGATTGTGGAAAAGGTTAACTCTTTTGAGGGTAAAATTAAAAAGCTCTCGAGTGAAGATTTTCCAAAGAAGACACAAGAATTAAAAGAGAAGCTTAACCAAGGTGCAAATATTAACAACTTGTTGGCAGAGGCTTTTGCTCTTGTGAGAGAAGCATCTAGAAGAACTAGAAATGAAAGACATTATGATGCACAAATAGTAGGTGGTGTTGTACTACACGAAGGAAAAATTGCGGAAATGCGGACTGGTGAAGGAAAAACTTTGACCATTAGTCTTGCTGCTTATTTAAACGCTTTGGGTGGCAAAGGTGTGCATATTGTTACTGTTAATGATTATTTGGCTAAAAGAGATTCATTAGAGATGGGTGAGATATATAAATTCTTAGGTCTAACTTCTGGATACATAAATAATGATCAAGATGATTTTGAAAGAAAGAAAAATTATAATTTTGATATTACATATGGCACTAATAGTGAGCTAGGCTTTGATTATTTGAGAGACAATATGAAATTCTCCAAAGAACAAATGGCACAAAGAGGACACATCTTTGCAATCGTTGATGAAATAGATTCTTGCTTAATTGATGAAGCCAGAACACCGCTAGTAATTTCTGGTGCAGCTGAAGATAAAACAGACCAATATCTTTCTATTGATAAGTTGGTGAGAGTATTAACATCAGAACATTATGAAATTGATGAAAAAGATAAAAATATTTTACTTACGAATGAGGGAATAGATAATGTAGAAAAAATGCTTTCCAACGCTGGAGTATTAAAAAATAATAATTTTTATGATCCTGAGAATTTAGGATTAGTTCATCATGTTAATCAATCATTAAAAGCAAACCATCTATTCGAAAAAGGTAAGGACTATATCGTTAAAGATGGAACATTAAAAATTATTGATGAACTTACTGGTAGAATTTTGGAAGGAAGAAGATTTGGAGACGGCCTTCACCAGGCACTTGAGGCTAAAGAACGAATAGATGTACAGGCTGAAAATCAAACTCTTGCATCCATAACTTATCAAAATTACTTTAAACTTTATAATAAAATTTCAGGGTGTACTGGAACTGCAGCAACAGAGGCTGAAGAATTTTATGAAATTTACAATTTAATTGTAGTCATTATCCCTACAAATAAAAAAATGATCAGAAAAGATTGGAATGATCAAATTTTTAGAACTGAAGTAGAAAAAAATAAAGCTATAATAGAAAAAATTTTAGAGTGTCATAAACAAGCTCAGCCAATTCTAGTTTTTACTTCTAGTATTAATAAGTCTGAAATTTATTCAAAACTACTAGATGAAGCGAAAGTAAAGCATGTAGTTTTAAATGCTAAAAACCATGAAAATGAAGCTGAAATTATAGCAAATGCAGGGAAGTTAAGTTCAGTAATAATTACAACAAGTATTTCTGGTAGAGGTGTTGATATTCAACTCGGTGGCAAAAAGGGCAGTCAACCTGATGACGAACTTTCGATAAATAAAGATAAAATCAAGTCCTTAGGTGGTCTATTTGTGATTGGTACTGAAAGAATGGAGTCTAGAAGGGTTGATAACCAAGCAAGAGGAAGAGCCGGACGACAAGGCGATGAAGGAAGTTCAATTTTTTATGTGAGCTTAGAGGATGATTTAATGAGAATTTTTGGTTCTGAATCTATGAATAATATTCTTCAAAAACTTGGGTTAAAAAATGGAGAAAGCATTGATCATCCTTGGATTAATAAAGCACTTGAAAGAGCTCAACAAAAAGTTGAGGCTAGAAACTTTGATATAAGAAAAACTTTGTTAAAATTTGACAATGTCTTAAATGACCAAAGACAAGTAATATTTTCTCAAAGAAATAATGTCATGAATAGTGAAAAAGTTTTTAACTATTCAGATGAATTTATGTCTGAAATTATCTCTCATTTAATGACTCTTAAAGAGCAAGATTTATCGAAAACTAAAAGTAATGAATTTATCAATCAATTAAAAATTTTACTCGGAAAGAGCGCTGATGATCAAGAGTTTAAAAATATAATAAATTTAAAAGACCAGGATTTTAAAGAAAAAATTAATTCTAAGTTTTTAGAAGCAAGAAATAAAAGAATTAAAATACTAGACGAAGAGCAAGCAAAAGAAATTGAAAAAAGAATTTTTCTTCAATGTATTGATTTAAACTGGAAATCACATATTCAATATCTTGAACAATTAAGACAAGTTATAGGGCTTAGATCTTATGGCCAAAGAGACCCTTTGGTTGAATATAAAAAAGAAGCTTTTCATCTATTTGAGAGTTTATTGAATAAATTAAAAATTGATTTTGTTACAATTTTAATAAACGTAAAAATTGCCTCAGAACAAAATGATCAAGACGTCAGTTTTAAAAAAAAAGAAATAGAAATTTCTAATAATCCTAAATGCCTATTACTTCAAAAAAAAGGGGAGAAAATTTCAAGAAATGAAAGGTGTGAAGCCACAGGCAAAAAATTTAAGAATTGCTGTGGAACTTTATAAAAAAAATATTAGATAGCTCAATAAAATTATTACCACAGAAGAAATTACTAAACTAATTTTAGATTTTATAAAATTATCAATAAAAAAATTGATCTTATTTTTTTTCATACTTAGTGCACTTAAATCATCTAGTTGACTAACAAATCCTTTATTTCTTCCAATTATTAAAAATTTATTCTTTCTATGATTAAAAATTTCATCTCCACTCATATTAAGAAATTCATTTAAATTATTTTCAATTGATTTTCTGACATTATCTAAAATTAAGTCTCTATCTCTGTGAGCTCCTCCAACTGGTTCCGGAATAATTTCATCAATTACTTTTAAACCTAAAAGATCTTTTGATGATAATTTCATTGCTTTTGCAGCATCGAGTGTTCTTTTGGGATCTCTCCACAAAATTGTGGCACATCCTTCTGGTGATATTACTGAGTAAATTGCATTTTCTAACATAATAACTTTATTGGATGAAGCTAGTGCTATCGCACCTCCCGATCCACCCTCTCCAATAATAATTGCAACTGTTGGAACGCTTAATAGCATGCAACATTCTATTGATTTTGCAATTGCCTCCGCTTGACCTCTTTCCTCAGCTCCAACTCCTGGGTATGCCCCTGGTGTATCAATAAATGAAATTATTGGAATATTAAATTTATTTGCAAGCTTCATTAACCTTATAGTTTTTCTATAACCCTCAGGTCGCATCATTCCAAAATTTCTTTCAATTCTAGTTTCAAGACTATCACCCTTTTCTTGCCCTATAACTAAAACTGATTTTCCATTAAATTTTGCGAAACCTGCTAAAACTGATTTATCTTCTCCATAAAATCTATCACCTGATAATGGAATAAAATTTTCAAACAAATTATCTATAAAAAATTTTGCTTTTGGCCTATCCTCGTGTCTTGCAACTAAAGTTGTTTGCCATGGATCTAGATTGGAATAAATTTTCTTTAATTTTTCATTTATCTCTTGTTCTGATTCAGAAATTTTTTTTATGTCTACTTCAGAAAGGCCATCTTGATTATATGGATCTTTTAGCTTTTCTATTTCTGACTCTAAATTTTTAATATCAGTTTCAAAGTTTAAATAATTTTTCATTTTAATAATTTAATTATTAATTAATTAACAAAAAAGGCAATAAAATGTTTTAAATAATTAATTATAATACAGGAGTAATTACCTTATTTATTTAATATTTGACTTAGTCCAAATTAGGTTTTAATGTTTATTAATTGGGAGAGACTGCATATATTGTAGCGCCGAAGGAGCAACCACCCCGGAAACTCTCAGGCAAAAGGACCAATAATAAACATAACACTCTGGAAAGAGATTTAATCTCGCCGATGGAGCAAAACTCTCAGGCAAACATACAGATGGGGTAAAATGGGTGCTATGAAAAAACAATATACAAAAATACACAATCTATCAGTTTCCAATGAATTACTTAACTTTATTAATGAGGAGTTACTTAAAGATACAAATATATCTTCAGAAAAATTTTGGGATGGTTTTGACAGAGTGGTTCATGAGCTGGCTCCTAAAAATAAAGAATTACTTCAAATTAGAGAAGATTTACAAAAACAAATAGATAGCTGGCATATTAAAAATAGGGGTAGCGAAATTAACCTAGAAGAATATAAAAAGTTTTTAAAAAAAATTGGTTATTTGAAAGAAGTAGGACCTGACTTTAAAATTAAAACCAAAAATATTGATGATGAAATAACTAGCATTGCGGGACCTCAATTGGTGGTACCAATCATGAATGAACGATATGCTCTTAATGCAGCCAATGCAAGGTGGATGAGTTTGTATGACAGTTTATATGGTACTGATATAATTGAGCAATCTGAAGATAGTACTTCTCAGAGATATGATCCCTTAAGAGGAGAAATGGTCATAAAATATGGAAGAGATTTTTTAGAAAAAAATTTTCCACTAGAAAATTTAAGTTGGTATAATATTACAGGATTTAAAATTAATGATAGTTATTTTATTGTATTAAAAGACAATGTTGAGACGTCATTAAAAGATAAAAATAAATTTATTGGTCACAGAGGAGAGGCTAATAATCCTTCTGCAATAATTCTTAAAAATAATAACCTTCATATTGAAATACTTATAGATCCCAAAGCTTTTAGCGCCCAACAAGACTCAGCTAGCATTAGTGATATTATTGTTGAAGCAGCAGTTTCAACTATTTGTGATAATGAAGACAGTGTTGCTGCAGTTGACTCTGAAGATAAAGTTATTTGTTACAGAAATTGGCTTGGCCTAATGAGAGGTAACTTAAAATCAATATTTAAAAAAAATGGAAAGACTTATGAACGTAAATTAAATCCCGACAGAAGCTATATTTCTAAAGATGGAAAAGGATTAAAATTACATGGAAGAAGTCTGTTGCTAGTAAGAAATGTTGGACATCTTATGACAAACCCTGCAATTACCTTAAAAGATGGTTCTGAAATACCAGAAGGTATTATGGATGCTTTTATAACTTCAGCAGCATGTCTTCATGACATGAGCAGAAAAGGTAATTCAAGAAGTGGTTCTATTTATATTGTAAAACCAAAAATGCATGGTCCTGACGAAACATCATTTACTGATTTAATTTTTACTAAAGTTGAAGAAGTTTTAGAGTTAGAAAAATATACTTGTAAAATTGGTATCATGGACGAAGAAAGAAGAACCTCTTCAAACTTAAAGGAGTGTATTAGAACACTTGAGAATAGAGTGTTTTTTATTAATACTGGGTTTCTAGATAGAACTGGAGATGAAATGCATACCTCTATGGAAGCTGGCCCTATGATTAAAAAGGGTGATATGAAGTCTTCTAAATGGATTGGAGCATATGAAAATAACAACGTTGATATAGGTCTTCAATGTGGTTTTTTAGGTAAAGCTCAAATCGGTAAAGGAATGTGGGCTATGCCAGACAAAATGAAAGAAATGATGGAGCAAAAAATAAGTCATTTAAATGCTGGAGCAAATTGTGCTTGGGTGCCCTCACCAACGGCTGCAGCACTTCATGCACTTCATTATCATGAAATCAATATTTTTGAGAAACAAAAAGAATTACAAAATAGAGAGAAAGCAAAATTAGATGATCTTTTGACCATACCAATAGCTGATAGACCAAATTGGTCTATTGAAGAAATTAATTCTGAAATTGCTAATTCTTCACAAACACTTTTAGGTTATGTGGTAAGATGGGTTGATCAAGGAGTGGGTTGCTCTAAGGTACCTGATATAAATAATATTGGTTTAATGGAAGATAGAGCTACTTTGAGAATCTCTTCTCAGCATATAGCTAATTGGATTCATCATGGAATCTGTACGAGCAAACAGGTTTTAGAAATAATGAAAAAAATGGCAAAAATTGTTGATGAACAAAATAACAGTGATAATTTATATCAGAATATGGCCCCAAATTTTGATAAATCAATTGCTTTCAAGGCTGCTTGCGATTTAGTTTTTCATGGTAGATCACAACCATCTGGGTACACAGAACCATTATTGCACTTAAACAGATTGATTAAAAAAAATTAATCAGAGCTGGCTTTTATTCTGGCTCTATTTTTAAAAGCTGAATATAAAGTTCCGTCGTCTAGATTCTCTATTTCGCCTCCAACAGGTAAACCTTGGGCTAGCCTTGTAACTTTTGCTTTAGTTTTTTTAAGACTATCTTGAATATAATAAGCTGTAGTTTGACCTTCAACTGTTGCACTGGTTGCCAATATAACTTCTTCAATATTATCTCTAAAAACTCTTTCAACCAACGAATTAATCAAAAGATCCTCTTTTCTTTGACCAGGTGAAGAAATTGTTCCACCAAGAATATGGAAATATCCTTTATAAATATTTGAATTTTCAATAGACCACTGATCTGCAATATCCTCAACAACACATATTTTGTTATATTTTTCATTAGTGTTTTCACAATTATTACATCCTAACGAATTAGATTTTAAGGTACCACAAGACTGACACCTGATAACATTTTTATAAACTTGAGCTAACGTATTTGCCATTGGTTTAACTAGCTCATCTCTATTGTTAATAAGTTTTAATACAATTCTTTTGGCAGATTTTGGACCCAAGCCTGGAAGTTTTGCAATTAGTTTAATTAACTCCTCTATTTCATTAATATTTTGCATTTAGCTAGAGTGGCCATTTAAAACCAGGAATGTCAAACCCACTTGTAGATTTTGAGATTTCTTTGAAAGTTTTTGATTTTAATTCAGTTTTTGCATTATTATGTGCTGCTACGATTAAATCTTGTATTATAATTTTGTCTTCTTTCATTGCTTCATCCGACAATTTTATTTTAATCATTTCATTATCACCATTTAATGTTACTTTTACAGAGTTAGAACCAGATGTTCCTTCAGCTTGTATATTTTTAATTTTTTCCTGGCTGTCTTTCATTTTAATCTCTAGTTCTTTGGCTTTATCTAAAATTTTTTTAAAATCAGTCATTTTTATTTTCTTGCTCCACTGCTTTCACATCAATCAGTTCTGCGTCTGGAAACTTCTCTAAAATATCCTTGTAAATTGAAGAATTTTTAACACTTTCTTTTAATTTTTTTTTTAAATCAAATTCTCTTTCTTTCTTTGAGGGTTGACCTTTAGTTTTGCTGAGTGTGATTATCCACCGATTATTAGTCCACTCGTAAAGTTTTAAGGATAAATCTTTAATAAAATCTTTATCTAAATCTTCATTAA
>CAJQSG010000047.1 GCA_905612525.1 uncultured Candidatus Pelagibacter sp.
AACAATTAAAACACGGTTTTTTTGAGAAACTTTTTCACTTTTTTAAATAAATTAGTATTTTCCTGTAACATTTCTTGTTTTTCTTAGTTTAATTTAACAATTTATAAGAATTCAATGTCTGTTTTAAATCAAAAAACTATAATAGAAAATATTTCTTTTAAAGGTGTTGGTCTGCATAGCGGCTTAGATGTAAATCTAACTATTAAACCAGCAGAACCGAATACTGGATTAGTTTTTAAAAGAACAGACCTTAAAGAAAACAATATTATAATCCCAAATATTTTTAATGTTAGTAGCGCAGTTTTCTGCACAACCATATCAAATAATGATGGAGCCAGTGTTTCCACCATAGAGCATTTGTTGGCTGCATTATATGGACTAGGAGTAGATAATGCATTGATTGAAATTGACAATCAAGAAGTACCAATCTTAGATGGTTCTGCAAAGTTATTTGTTGAGGCAATAATTAAGTCAGGAATTAAAAGCAGTAATGCACCCATTAAAATTATTAAAATTGAAAAAAAAATTGTATTTAATGATGGGAGAAAATCAATTTCTATTGAACCAAGCAAAATTAGCCTAGATATAGATTTTGAATTGAAATATGAAAATGCTCTAATAGGAACACAAAGAAATTCAGTCAAAGTATTTGAATCTGACTTAACAGATATTTATAATTCCAGAACATTTTGTCTATTTGAAGATGTAAAAAAATTGAAAGCGATGGGATTGGCTAAAGGTGGAAACTTGGATAACGCAATCGTTGTAAAAGATAACGAGGTTTTAAATGAAAATGGCCTTAGAAATGAAAAAGAATTTGTAAATCACAAAATTTTGGATTGCATAGGAGATCTTTGTTTAACAGGCTACAAAATGATTGGTAAAGTAATTTGCTCACAGGGTGGGCATAAATTAACGAATGATTTATTAAGAAAAGTTTTTGAGAACCAAGAGAATTTTTCTTTAGTTGAAATAAAAGAAAAAAACCTACCATATACCCTTATTAATAAAAGCTACCTAAGATCTATTGCATAAAATTTTTTTGCAGCATAATATATTTAAAAATTAATCTTAATGAGTTTATTTTATAAATTATCATTTCTACTATTATTTTTTTTATTACAATCCTGTTCTAAAGATGTGATTGAAAAATCCACAATTAAAGAAAACAATCAAGAACTAGAAATGATTGCTGCTTACACAGAGGGTTTAGACACGTTAAACAAAGGTGACACTTTCTTTGCAGCAAAAAAATTTTTGGAAGCAGAGTTGTTGCTTCCGCAATCTGAATGGGCATCAAAATCAGCGTTAATGGCATCTTATGCGTACTATCTTCAAGAATATTACTCGAAGTCAATATTTCATTTGAACAGATACTTAAAAACATATCCAAATAATAAAGATATTGTTTACGCTAACTACTTATTGGCAATGTGTTATTATGAAACAATTGAAAATGAAAAGAAAGATTTAGAACCGTTACTTAAAGCAAAAAAAAAATTTAATTTTATTTTAATCAATTACCCAGATACAGATTTTGCACTAGACTCAAAATTTAAGATTGATTTAATTAATGATATTTTGGCTTCTAAAGAAATGTATCTTGGAAGACATTATGTAAAAAAACAAAAATGGATACCAGCCATAAATAGATTTAAAATGGTTTTAAAGAATTATGATACGACAATCTTTGCTGAAGAAGCAATTCACCGACTGGTAGAGATCCACTATCATATAGGCTTAACAGAGGAAGCTAAAAAATATGCCAGCTTGCTTGGATATAATTATTTATCAGGAGAATGGTACGACAAATCATATAAACTGTTCAATCAAGATTATAAATTAGTTGATGATACAAAAAAAGAAAAAAAAGAATTAATTAAAGTATTTAAAAAACTTTTTGAGTAGCATGGACAATGTTTTAATTAAAAAAAATTATTTAATTAAAATAAAAAAAATTCAAGATCATAATGCTCATTATTATGAAAAAAATAAACCCACTATATCAGATGGTGAATATGATCAATTAAAGAGAGAAATAATTATATTAGAAAAAAAGTTTATTTTTTTAAAAAATAAAAATTCACCAAGTAATACAGTAGGATTTAAGCCTTCAAAAAATTTTAAAAAAGTAAAACATAAAGTTCCAATGTTATCTTTAGGCAATGCCTTTAATGAGGAAGATTTAAAAAATTTTGAAAAAAAAATTATCAATTTTTTAAGTTTAAAAAATTCAAACACTATTGAATATAGTGCCGAACCAAAGATTGATGGTATTTCAGCTTCACTGATTTATGTTGGGGGGAAGTTTTTAAAAGGCCTTTCAAGAGGGGATGGAATTGAAGGGGAAGACATAACTCAAAATTTAAAAACAATTAAAGATATACCACACTCAATAAGTACAAAAAATTTTCCACAAGAAATTGATATAAGAGGTGAAGTTTTTATTGAAAATAATGATTTTAAAATAATAAGTGAAAAGTTCGCAAATCCAAGAAATGCTGCATCTGGATCTTTAAGACAGAAGCACTCAGTGGTAACAAGTAAAATTCCACTCAAGTTTATTGCTTATACGCATGGGTATGTAAAAAATATGAATATAGATAATCAAACAGATTTTTTAAAAAAACTAAAATTGTGGGGATTTAAAACAAACCCATTTAATAAAAAAATAAAAAATCTAAAAGATTTAATTTTGAACCATAAATACTTAGAGGAAAAAAGAAAAGAAATCCCTTTTGATATAGATGGAGTCGTTTATAAAATTAATAATTTCGATTTACAAAAAAGATTGGGTTTTGCTGCGAATGCCCCCAGATGGGCTATAGCACATAAATTTTCTGCAACTAACTCTATTTCACAAATATTAAATATAGAAATTCAACTAGGAAGAACGGGAGCACTCACACCAGTCGCAAAAATAAAACCAGTTAATATTGGTGGTGTAATGGTCTCCAATGTAACATTACACAACGAAGATGAAATTGTTCGAAAAGATATAAGAATTGGAGATACCGTATCGGTTGAAAGAGCTGGAGATGTAATCCCACACGTAATTTCTGTCGATTTAAAAAAAAGAGAAAAGAATTCTAAAAGATTTATTTTTCCATTAAACTGTCCATCTTGTGGAAGTAGAACGGTAAAAGAGTTTAATGAAACAACAAAAAAAAAAGATGCTGTAAGAAGATGTACAAGCGAAGGTTATGAATGTGAAAAAATTGCTATAGAAAAAATAAAACATTTTGTTTCAAAAGAAGCATTTAATATAGATGGATTAGGTAAAAAAATTATAGAGAATTTTTGGAATTTAAAACTAATTAAATTACCACAAAATATTTTTGACTTAAATTATAACGAAATACAAAAACTAGAAGGCTGGGGGAGACTTTCTGTAACTAATTTGAGATATTCAATAGATCAAAAAAAAAAAATTTCACTCGAGAGGTTTATTTATTCATTAGGTATAAGACATATAGGTCAAGAAAATGCAAAATTAATAGCAAGACACTTAAAAGCCTTACCCAACCTTTTGAAATTGTCTGAGAGTAAAAATATTGATAATTTATCAAATATTGATGGGATTGGCCCAACACAAATTGAATCAATAAAAAATTTCTTTTTAAATAAAATCAATTTAAATATTTTATATGAATTAAATAAAAGTCTTTCTATAGAAAGCGTAATTCCGATTAATAACGAAGGGCTATTGAACAACAGAACCTTTATGCTCACTGGAAAGCTCACTGGAATCAGTCGAGCTGAAGCCAAATCATTAATTGAGCAAAATTCAGGAAAAATAATTAACAATGTTAATAAGAAGCTTGATTATTTGATTACAGGTGAAAAACCTACTATTAAAAAAGTTAATAATGCTAAAGTATTAGGTATTCAAATAATAAATCAACAAGAATGGATTAAAATGCTAAATAAGACTAGCTAACCATTTTCTTTCATTCAGGTTTAAAAATTTAGAATATGTTGCATAAATTTTTAAATGATACTTAAATAGATAGTTTTGTTCATTTATATCTAATAATTTAAAATTTATTAATTCTCTTTCAATCGGGACCAGGGTTAAATTTTCAAATAATAAATTATTTTTGATTTTATTAACAAACATCAGGTTTTCTATTCTAATTCCAAAGTGTCCTTTCTTATAAAAACCAGGTTCATTGCTTAAAACCATTCCTTTTTTAATTTGAATAGAATTATTTTTAGATATCGATTGTGGACCCTCATGTACATTTAAAAAGAAGCCCACACCGTGACCAGTTCCATGAGCATAATCTAAACCACTTTCTTTTAAAAATTTTCTAGCTTTAATATCAACTTGTTTACCAGTTTTATTAAGATTCAAATTTGTTTGAACTACGGCTATGTGTCCTTTTAAAACTTTAGTAAAAATATTTTTGATTGACTCTTTCTGATCTGAAAAACAAATTGTTCTTGTTACATCCGTTGTTCCATATCTGTATTGACCTCCGGAATCACATAAAAATATATCTTTTTTCTTAATAATTTTTGTTGTTTTTTTTTTCGCCCGATAGTGAACTATTGCTCCATTTGAGCCTGTTCCTGCAATTGTATTAAAGCTAGGAAACAGATAGTTTTTATTAAGTTTTCTAAATTTTTCTAATTTGTTCTGTGCATCAACTTCTGTTATTTTTTTTTTGTTTATATTTTTTATCCAATAGATAAATTTTGTCAACGCAAGTCCATCTTCAATATGAGCATTAATCATGCCTTTTAACTCAGATTTATTTTTAATAGATTTTAAAATATAGCATGGGTC
>CAJQSG010000048.1 GCA_905612525.1 uncultured Candidatus Pelagibacter sp.
ACCTTACATAAAAATTGACGTTATTCCCGCAGATACTATGTTTGTTGCAAAAAGAGCTAAAACCTACGATGAGGAAAAGAATGTGGCAATTAAAGCTCCTGTTACTAAAATTCGTATTAACAATCTTAATATAATTAAAAAAAATAATAAAAAAAAACCTAATAAAGAATTTTCATACAAAATTAAAATTGCAGATTTTTACTTTAAAGATACTGCTAAAATGATGGTACAAAGAATCATCGGAGAAACCACAATTAAAAATCCAAAAATAAAAAAAATAACAAAAGAAAAATACAGGGTGTATTTAGGACCTTTTAATAACATTAATTCTCTACAAAAATCATATAATGATATAAACATACTGGAATTTGAAAACATTGAAATTATAAAAAATGATTAAACTTAAATTAATATCCATATTAACAATTATATTTCTAACATTTAATGCCAATGCAGCATTTGATATAAGAGCTAGAACGGCTATACTTCAAGATTATCTATCAGGTGAAATTCTTTATGAAAAAGATGCTGATAAATCTATTTATCCAGCATCGATGACTAAAATTATGACAGCTATAGTTGCTTTTGATTTAATAAAGAGTGGTGATTTAGATTTAAATGAAAAATTTATAATTTCAGAAAATGCTTGGCGATTATCATCTGCGGGTTACTCATCAATGTTTATAATGATTGGTGATGAGGTGAGTATTGAAAATCTTTTAAAGGGAATAATTGTGGCTTCTGGGAATGATGCTTGTGTGGCATTAGCAGAAGGTATTGCTGGAACAGAAGAGGAGTTTGCAATTATGATGACTGCTAAAGCTAAAGAAATAGGTATGGAAAATACCAATTTTGCTAACTCATCTGGAATAAATAACACTGAAAATATTTCAACAGTGAGAGATATTATGATTATGTCAAACTATCTTATAAAAAACTTCCCAGATGAATATAAGTATTTTTCTGAAAAAGAATTTACATGGGACCGAACGGGAGGCAACCCAATTACGCAAGGCAATAGAAATCCTCTTTTGTACAAAAATTTTGGTGCAGATGGGATCAAGACTGGATATTTAGCTGTTGAAAAATACTCCTTAGCTGCGTCTGTCTTCAGAAATGGAAGGAGACTAATTGCCGTTGGTAGTGGCTTTAATACTAAAAAAGAAAGATCTACAGAAAGTTCTAAACTTTTAACTTGGGGATTAACTAATTTTGATTTAATAGAAATTGCTAAATCAAATACACCAATTGAAAACGTTGATGTTTGGTTGGGAAAAAAAGATAATGTTGGTGTTTATGTTAAAAATGATATTTACAAAACATTACCGAAAGCGAGGAAAAAATATTTAAAAATAACCATCAACTATACTGGGCCTATTCAAGCACCAATTAAAAAAGATACTATTCTTGGTAAATTAAAGATTGCTTATAAAAACAAACTTATAGGTGAATATAATTTATTAGCATTTGAGGATGTTAAAAGATTAAATGTATTTTCTCGATTAATAAAATCTATTAATTTTTTAATTTGGGGTGATGTCTAAAAACCCTATAATAGTGTTTGAAGGTATTGAAGGGAGTGGTAAATCATACCATATTAATAATGTTGCTAATTACTTAAAAAAAAAAAGAAAAAAATTTATAAGAATTAGAGAACCTGGCGGAAGTAAGAATTCTGAAAAAATCAGAGAACTTATACTTGATAATAACTCTTCATTTAACAATCATACTGATTTATTATTATATTTATCAGCAAGAAGTGAGAATGTGGAACTTATCAAAAAAAACTATAAAAAAAAAATTATACTAATAGATAGATTTGTAGACTCAACAATTGCATACCAACATTATGGAATGGGTGTTAACTACAATTTGATAAAAATAATTAATAATTTTTTATTAAAAGATATTAATATAAATTTTACTTTTTTAAATACTGTTAATAAAAAAAATATGCATCAAAGGTTATTAGAAAGAAAAAAATTAAATAGATATGATCAATTTGATGATAAATTTTATATAAAAGTACAGGCTGGTTTTTTAAAAATTCTTAAAAAA
>CAJQSG010000049.1 GCA_905612525.1 uncultured Candidatus Pelagibacter sp.
CTTTTAGGTGAAAATTTATTTAGGCCATTAAGTCTACAGTTTAATTTGGGGTTATCTTCGTTTAGAGTTTTATAAGAAATCATTAATGAATCATTTTTATATCTTAAAAAATGTGACAATTTATCAGAGTGAATATCGGTAATTCTCTTCGTCCCCTTGCTATAAATTAAATCATTTTTTGAAACAGCCATTTTTCCAGTAACATAAGGTATCTTATTTTTTCTATTAAAGAAATAAGGCTTATAAAAGTTATTTATTTCCTTACTAAGTAAACCTTTATTAACAATAATGTTCTTAGTCTTTAAAATTTTAAAACTTTTTCCCTTAACTTTTTTATCCACATCTTCTACTGAATAAATAACTTTACTTATTTTATTTTTAATAATTTCTTTAGTGCATGGTGGTGTAACCCCATAATGATTGCATGGCTCTAGTGTTACATACATTGTTGAGCCCTCTAAAATTTCAGTAGCATTTTTAATTGCATTATATTCAGCATGTGGTCTTCCGTTATAACCTGTTTGACCAATAGAAATGATCTCATCATTTTTAACAATCACACATCCTACTGATGGATTTTCTCCTGTAAGACCGTGACGTACATCTGCTAAAGTTAAAGCAAGACTCATATATTTATTATCTTTTTTGGAAAATTTATCTTTTTTTGTAGACATCTAATTTGTCAACAAATTGTACAAAATCTTTTTCTTCTCTAAAATTTCTATAAACAGATGCGAATCTAACATAAGCGACAGGATCAAGCTCTTTTAAACCTTCCATAACCATTGTTCCTATAGCGTTAGATGAAATTTCACTTTGTCCAAGCTCCTCTAGAGCTCTCGAAATTCTACTTATAAATTTTTCTGCTGTCTCTGTATCTATAGGCCTTTTTTTTAGTGCTATATAGATAGATTTTGACAATTTATCACGATCAAAAGATGATTTTCTACCATTCTTTTTAATAACCATTATCTCTCTAAATTGAACTCTTTCAAAGGTCGTAAATCTTGCGCCACATACACATAATCTTCTTCTTCTAATAGCTGTTCCATCTTCAGTGGGTCTAGAATCAACAACTGACGTTTCACCTTTTTTACAAATTGAACAAATCATTTATTTTAAGTTTTTATATATTGGAAAATTAGATGTAAGTTCAACAACTTCATTTCTAACTTCTTCTTCAATTTTACTATTATCTTCGGGGTTCTCTGACAAACCTTTTACTAATTTAGTGATTAACTCTCCCACTTTTTGAAACTCTTTCAAACCAAAGCCTCTAGTTGTTGCTGCTTGAGTTCCGAGTCTTATACCTGAAGTGATCATTGGTTTTTCTGAGTCAAAGGGGATACCATTTTTATTGCATGTAATGTAGGCTCTTGAAAGGCTTTCTGCAGCTAAATTACCCTTAACATTAAATGGTCTTAGATCAACCAACATTAAGTGTGTATCTGTTCCACCAGAATAAATCTTAAAACCATTGTTCTTAAGTGTCTCAGATAAAATTTTAGCATTGTCCAAAACAGATTTAATGTAGACTTTAAAGTCAGGTCTTAAGGCCTCTAAAAAACCTGCAGCTTTAGCTGCTATTACATGCATCAATGGTCCACCTTGATAACCAGGGAATACAGCACTGTTAAATTTTTTAGCTAGATCTTCATGGTTCGTTAATATTATTCCACCTCTTGCACTTCTAAACACCTTGTGAGTTGTTGAAGTAACAACGTGTGCATACTCACAGGGATTTGGATAACCTTTGCCAGCAACTAAACCTGAAAAATGAGCCATGTCCACCATAAGGTATGCCCCAACTTTATCAGCGATATCTCTAAATCTTTTAAAATCAATCACTCTTGAATAAGCGCTTCCTCCACAAATTATAAGTTTTGGCTTATGTTCTAATGCAAGTTTTTCAACATTATCATAATCAATAAGTTCTGATTCTTTATCAACGTCATATCCTATTGGATTAAACCATTTACCTGACATTGAAATTTTTAAACCATGTGTAATATGTCCACCAGAATTTAAACTCATTCCCATAAATGTATCACCTGGGTTTAATAATGCTAAAAATACCGCACCATTCGCTTGAGCTCCAGAGTGAGGTTGTGCATTGGCAAATTTACAATCAAACAACTTTTTTAATCTTTCGATAGCTAAATTTTCTGCAACATCGACATGTTCGCAACCATTATAATATCTTTTTCCTGGATAACCTTCGGCATATTTATTTGTTAAAATAGAACCTTGAGCTTCTAAAACAGCTTGTGAAACAATATTCTCAGAAGCTATTAATTCAATATGTTGTTGTTGTCTTTTTAATTCATCACTTATAGCCTTATATAAATCTGGGTCAGTTATTGATAAACCATCCTCAAAAAAACTTTTGTATTGATCGTTTAAATAATTTTTTTCACTAGACATAATTAAATCTTTTTAATTCTTTTTAAGTGTCTTCCACCTTCAAATTTTGTATTCAAAAAAACACTGACACAATTTAAAGCATTTTTTTCTGTAAGCAGCCTTGATCCCAATGTAATGATATTTGCATCATTATGCAATCTTGATAATTTTGTAGATTTTAAATTAAAACATTGGGCAGCTCTTATATTTTTATGTCTGTTTGCAGCAATATTCATACCCATTCCTGAGCCACAAATAAGTATTCCAACGTGATTTTTTTTGACCTTAACTTTTTTAGCAACTTTATGGGCGTAGTCTGGGTAATCAACACTATCGTCATTGTGTGGCCCTAAATCAGTATAACTAATTTTCTTTTTATCTAAATGAAGTTTGATTGACTCTTTTAACATATATCCTGCATGATCAGATGATAAAAATATTTTTTTCAAACTAGTTAAACTTATAATCCAAAACACATGCAACCAAGTGAATTCTATTTTCTTCACCCCCATTAAAAGCATTATGGTATTTTGTATTATTAGTAATCCAAACAGATCCATCTGCTGGCATATGTTTTGCTACATGATCTACTACCATTATAGCACCAGGGTTAGTGATTATTGGTATGTGTAATCTTGGCTCTGGATCTCTATGCCAACTCAATGTGGATCTTGGCTCTTTCAATAAAATTCTAACTCTACCTAATTTATATTTTGAAGAAAGAACATCAAAGACTTCTTTAAAATAAGTATTTTCATAATCTTTTATAAATTCAGAATAAGCAGATTCATCAACAGTGACATCTCTTGAAACTTCTTTACCTGACTTGTCTGGCTTAGTCCAATAAACACCTCTAGCCTTACTTCCTTTTACAGAATCTGGATCACCAGGAATTTGTGTTAGAGAAATGGCTCCAAAGTGAGCTATGCCCCCACCATCATCAAATTTTTTAGTTTGAACTATCTGGTTATAGGCTTCCTGCAATCTATCAATGTCAAATTTGATATTTTGTTTTTGAAAGTCACTAAAATCTAAAATTTTTTCTTGATTTTCTAGATTTAAATTTACAATATTTTTATTATCAATGCTCATGCAGATTGTTTTTTACCCATTTTAATATATATTTGTATAATACATTTGTCGCATTTTAAAAATAGATTAAAACATGATTACAGGAAATTATCCCAGCTTAAGACTACGAAGAAGTAGAAAAAATGATTGGTCTAGAAGGTTAATTCAAGAAAACAGCCTATCTAGTAGTGATTTTATATTACCTGTATTTTTAATAGATGGAAAAAATATAAAACAATCAATCAAAACAATGCCTGATGTCTTTAGATACACTATAGATAAACTTGGAATCATTGTTGATAGAGCAATTAAAAATAAAATACCTATGGTTGCATTATTCCCTTATACAAAAAAATCTAAAAAGAATCATATTGGAACAGAGGCTTTAAATGAGGACAACCTCGTTTGCAAAGCAATTCAATATATTAAAAAAAGATACAAAAATGAGATAGGAATAATGTGCGATGTAGCTTTAGATCCCTATACTTCACATGGCCATGATGGTTTGTTGAAATTTGGCTATGTTCTAAATGATGAGACTATTCAAGTTCTAATAAACCAATCATTACTTCAGGCTGAAATTGGTTGTGATGTACTAGCACCTTCAGATATGATGGATGGAAGAATTGGTAAGATTAGAAGGGCTTTAGATAAAGAAGGTCACGAAATGGTTCAAATACTCTCTTATGCAGTAAAGTATGCTTCAAGTTTTTACGGACCATTCAGAGATGCTGTAGGTTCAAAGGGTTTATTAAAAGGTGATAAAAAAAATTATCAAATGGATTTTAGAAATAGCAATGAAGCAATTAGAGAAGTTGCTTTAGATATCAAAGAAGGTGCTGATATGGTTATGGTTAAACCTGGAATGCCCTATCTCGATATTATTAAAACTATTAAAGATAATTTTAAAATTCCAGTATTAGCTTATCAAGTATCAGGGGAGTACAGCATTCTTAGCAATAGCATCAAAGGAGGGTTAATAGATAAAAACTCAATTTTAGAGAGTTTGATTGGATTTAAAAGAGCTGGTGCGAACGCAATAGTTAGTTATTACGCAGATAGAATTGATAGTTTAATAAAATAAAATTATTTTAAAAGATTTACAAAATGAGTTCGAGAACTTGGAAGATTTAAGTTATTTGGCTTCAGAATACTTTTTTCAAGATAATCACTAACAAGTTTTAAACCTTTGAGTAAAATCTCTAAATCAACTTTTTTATGGTTTTTTTCTATTAAAAAATTTGGAATATGTTTTTTTTCAGTTGTGGACTTAACAAAGTAATTAATTTTGTCATCAACAACTTCTTTTTCAACCATATTTTTTAACTCAAGATCATAACCTAATAATTTTAATAATTCTAATTCCCAAAAAATATACTTTTGTATCCAATTTTCAGAAGATAATATTTCAAAAAATCTATCCATTAAAATATAGATTTCTTTATTAGTTTGAGCTTCTGCAGTAAGGAGTTTTATCAAATGCATTGCCGAAGTAATGCAAGATAGTTTTTGATTTTCATCAAAGTAAAGAGGTGTTAGTGCGTTTATAATTTCTATTTTAAAATAACCTATTCTGGTAGGACTTTTAGTATTATAGTTAACGTGAATTTTATTACCAATTTGTAAATAATTTTTAATTTTTTTTGAAGTTCCTCCAAAGATTATTCCTGATATTTTTCCATGATTTTCAGAAAAAACTTCAGCAATAATTGAATTTTCACTATATCTATTTTTAGAAATTAAATAGGCGTTATCATCCCAATTCATTTTATTAAGGTGCTTTCATAGCATAATGATGCAGCATTTTGTTCTGCATCTTTTTTGGATACTCCTTCGGCAGTAAAAAATTTAGAGTCTTTTAATTTAACAGCAACTTTAAATAGTGGTTTATGTCGAGGACCAGTATTAGATATCAATTTATAAATAGGTAATACTTTTAGAATTTTTAATGAATATTCTTGAAGTTTTGTCTTTGCATCAATCTGAGTCACAACACTTGCTCTTATGTGTTCGCTCCACAAGTTTAGAACAAATTTTTCACTAAAATTCAATCCTTTATCTAGATAAATAGCACCAATTAGCGCCTCCAGACAATCTGCCACTATCTTATCCTCTATTACAATTTTTTTATTTTTTGGATTAAAAATCAAAATGTATTTTTCTAATTCAATTTTTTTAGCGATTTCTAAGCATTTTCTTTTATTAACTAATGATGCAAATTTTTTATCTAAAATACCTTCTTTTTCTTCTGGGTAAATTTCTAATAATTTTTTTGCAATAACTAATCCTAAAACTCTATCTCCTAAAAATTCAATTTTTTCATTGTTGTTTTTTGAGTCATAACTTTTGTGAGTTAAACATGTGGTTAAAATTTTTTGATTTATAAATTTTATTTTAAGTTTTCTTTCAAGATCTTTAGTGCTCATTTTCATTAATTAATTTTTTTAAAAAATCTATCGAATCTAAATGTTTTATGCCATTTCCAGAAAGAAAAAATACTAGCAATTCTAAAATCAGATGAAAAAAAAATAAATTGAGCTTTACCAACTAAGTTATCTTCATGAACATACCCTACACTAGTTAAATATCTGCTATCTTTCGAGCAATCTCTATTATCTCCTAAAAAAAAATAATGCTTTTCAGGAACTTTAAAAACATTTGAATTTTGAAAAGTATAGTTTTTTAAATATACGGCATTATGAGTTTTTCCATTAGGAAGTTTTTCTTTGTAAGTATTAACCTCAATAGTTTTTTTACCACAATAAATAATGTCTGTTTTAGAAACTTTAGATTTTAATATTTGATTATTATTTAAAAAAATATCACCATTTATAAATTGGACATTATCGCCTGGTAGACCTATTAATCTTTTGATATAATCAGTTCTATTATCAGTTGGAGTTTTAAAAACTATAACATCACCAGTTTTAGGTAAATTTCGTAATATTCTACCATCAATAATCGGCAGACTAAATGGGAACGAATGTTTGCTATATCCATATGAATATTTTGTGACGAAAAGCCTATCTCCAACTAACAAGGTTGGTTCCATTGATGATGAAGGTATATAAAAAGGTTGAATAAAAAGTGATCTTATTACTATAGCTATAACCAGTGCATAAAAAATTGTTTTAATATTCTCAAATATAATGTTTTTATTTATTTTCATTTTTTTTGTAAAATCACGTATGCTATAGAATATTTTTTTTCATCTGAAATTGATAGAAAGAAATTAAAGGAAGAAGTTTTAAATTGTTTTTTAACAATTTTTTTTATTTTTTCATTAATTATAAATGATGGTTTACCAAATTTATCGTTAACTATAGATATATCTTTAAAGTTTAAATCACCCCTGAAGCCTGTTCCAATAGATTTTGCAAAAGCTTCTTTTGCAGCAAATCTTTTTGAATAGTAGCTTTTTTTATCTTTTATCTTGTTCGCAGTTAATATCTCTAGATTAGAAAATATACGCTTGATAAAGCGGTTGTTTTTTAAAGATTCAGTAATTCTAGAATTTTCAACAATATCCACCCCTATGCCTAATATTTTCATAACTATGTATTGAATATCTTTTTAAATTTTTTAATCGTATTTTTTATCCCATGAATTATAGACTCACCTATGATGAAATGACCAATATTAAATTCTTCAATTTCTTTGAGTTTAGATAAAATTGTAGAAGTTTTATAGTCAAGTCCATGTCCTGCGTGAACCTCAAGCCCAATTTTTTTTGCAAATTCGCAACATTTCTTAATTTTTTTATATTCGTATGTGTAATTTTTTTTATTCTTAATTAAATCTGAAATTTTTCCAGTATGTAATTCCACACAATCAGCACCCAGTTCCTTAGCAATTTTGACATCTTTTAACTTGGGGTCAATAAATAAGCTAGTTCTTATTTTCTTAATTTTAAATCTTTTAATAATTTTTTGAATTTTTTTAGAGTTTATTGATAAATTTATACCACCTTCAGTAGTAACTTCTTTTCTATTTTCTGGTACTATGCAGATAAAATTGGGTTTATTTCTTAAGGCTATCTTTAATACATCTTCGTTTAATGAAATTTCTAAATTAGTTAGAATTTTTTTATTTTTACAAATCTTAACTACATCTAGATCTCTTATATGTCTTCTATCCTCTCTTAAGTGAATGGTAATTGAGTTAGCCCCACATTCCATAACATGTTTAGCTATAGTGGCTGGATCTGGATGTGATGAACCTCTTGCATTTCTTACTGTTGCTACGTGGTCAATATTAACACCTAATCTTTTCATTTTATAAATCTACTTCCAGGTACTGTGATAGGTGTATTTTTAAGTGACTCTGGCAGGTTATTCTTTTTAAACGTAGGAACATCTATTTTTAAATGTGAAATAATATTTTTTTTTATCTTTAAGGTTTTTTTAGTTGATCTATCAATGATTGATGCAAACCCAACTAATTTAGCTTCTGCGTTTGTAATTAATTTAACACATTCTAAACTTGATTTGCCAGTTGTTATAACATCTTCAATGATGATAACTTTTGACCCCTTTTTAATATGAAAACCTCTTCTTAATTTAAATTTACCCTCAACTCTTTCACAGAATATAGTTTCTTTTTTTAGTAGTTTACCAATTTCATATCCAATAATAACTCCACCCATTGCAGGTGCTAAAATTAAATCTATAGTTTTAAATTTTTTTTTAATTTTTTTAGCTAGAGAAGAGCAGATATCTTTGGCTAAATTTGGAAAACTTAACAGTTTTGCGCATTGGATATATTTTGGAGAGTGCAAACCAGATGATAGTATAAAATGACCCTCAATAAGCGCGTTAGTTTTTTTTAAAATATTTAAAGATTTTTTGTGTGAAAGCATTACGTTCCTTTAACCAGTTGTCCTCATGTCTAATGATTTTAAATTTTATCTCCTTTTGTTTTAACTCACTGATAAAATTTGTAAAGTTCTTCAAGTCTATTATAATTAGATTGAATTTAAAATTAATATACTCTTTAGACTTTTCCTTCATTTCTACACTAGATATGTTTAAACTGTGCTGTCCAAGTAAGGTAGTAACCTCTCCTAGTTTTCCGGGTTTATCAGGTAAAGACATCCACAGAGTGGTATTATATTTTTTAACTCTTTGTGCTTTTTCTTCTCCTTTTTTATACCAATATTTTCTAATTGCAGATCTTGCTTTTCCAGTTTTTGTAATAGGTATCCAGTGCAATGAAGGTGACTTATTTTTAGAAGTTATAATATCAACAACATCTCCATTGTGGAGTAAGCTTTGTAGTTCACTATCATTACCGTTAATTTTACAAGCCACGGTGCTGTTACCGATTTTTGTATGCACTGCATACGCAAAATCAATTGGTGTTGCGTCTTTTGGAAGCTTAATTACAGAACCTTTTGGAGTAAAACAAAATACATTTTCTTGAAACATTTGAAGTTTTGTGTATTCAAAAAAATGTTCAGGATTTTCATTTTTATCAATAATTTCGACTAAGTCAGCTAACCAATCATATTCTTTCCAAGTCAATGAATTAAACTTTTCAGAAGATTTATATTTCCAGTGTGAGGCTATTCCTCTTTCAGCAAATTCTTGCATTGGCATCGTTCTAATTTGAATTTCTATAGGTCTTCTATTTGGTCCAATCACCGCTGTATGTATTGATTGATAATCATTAATCTTAGGTGAGGAGATATAATCTTTAAATTTTCCTGGAATACAATTCCACTGCTTATGAAATATTCCAAGAGTTTTATAACAATCTTCAATACTGTCGACAATTACTCTAAAACCAATTATATCTGTAATTTGTTCAAGTGAGGTTCTTTTTTTTTGAACTTTTCTCCAAATTGAAAAAGGTGTTTTTTCTCTTCCAATTATTTCAGCATTTATCTTATGTTGATTTAATAATTCACTAAACTGTAATGAAATTGAATTAAAACTGTTAACCTTGTCATCTTTAACTTCATCTAATCTTTTTTTAATTAGTTCTCTTGCTTCGTTATTTAATACTTTAAAAGATAAATCTTCAAGTTCATCTCTAATATGATGCATTCCCATTCTATCAGCCAATGGTGCGTAAATTTCCATTGTTTCCTTTGCTATACGTTCCCTTTTTTCAATTTTATCAATAGCGTCTATTGTTCTCATATTGTGCAAACGATCAGCAAGTTTAACCAATAAAACTCTTATATCTTTTGATGTTGCTAAAATTAATTTTCTAAAATTTTCTGCTTTTGAATTTGATGTAGCTTTATTTTCAAATACTGAAATTTTTGTAACACCATCTACTAAATCGGCAACTTCTTGACCAAATTCATCTTTAATAGTTTCGTAAGTAGCATGCGTGTCTTCGATTGTGTCGTGTAATAAACCAGTTGCTATTGTTGCGCTGTCTAATTTAAGATCTGTTAAAATATTTGCAACAGCTATGGGATGATTTGAATAAGGGTCACCTGAATCTCTTTTTTGATTTTCATGAGCTTTTATAGCAAAATTATATGCCTTACTTAATTTTTCTGGATTTAAAAATTTATTATAAGACTTAACTTTATTTATTAATTCTTCTGAATTAGGCATTTCTGATTATAACATTAATTTATATTTGTTTGATAGACCTTAAGTCTTTGACTGGTAAAGATTTGATCAAATTAACTATATTAATATTAGATTTTGGATGTTTCCAAGATTTATCCACCTCAAATAATGGAAGTAAAACAAAGTTTCTTTTGTGCATACGAGGGTGTGGTAAAATAAGATTACTTTTTTTTTGATTAAATATTTTTTTATTATAGTCAATAATATCAATATCACATGTCCTAGGCGCATTTTTTTTTGACCTAATTCTTCCCAATTTTATTTCTATTACATTGCAAATTTTTAATAATTCTTGAGGTCCTAAGTCTGTTTTAACTTTTATAATAATATTAATATAATTTGGCATTGAAGGATTTGGCCAGGACTCTGATATGTAATTAGATGAAGACTTTATAATTTTGATTTTATATTTCTCTAATTCAAATTTAGTTATTTCAATATTACTAATTTTATTTCCTAAATTCGATCCTAGTCCTAGATATGCTGAATTAGCTAGATTTTCTGATGTGTCTTGCTTTTTCACGATTCCAATCTCTATTTTTTTTAGTAGCTCTTTTATCGAATTGTTTTTTTCCTTTAGCAACTGCAATTTCAATTTTAGCTTTACCCTTTTTAAAATACATTTTTGTTGGAACTAGTGTTAAGCCGTCTCTCTGCATTTTTCCAATCAGTTTATTAATTTCTTTTCTATTTAATAAGAGCTTTCTCTCATCCATGGGATTATGATTTGAATAACTAGCCTGTTTAAAAGCTGCAATATGAGAATTAATTAAAATAATTTCACCACTTTTTTCTACAGCATATGAATCTGCTATGTTAACTTTACCTTCTCGTATTGATTTAATCTCAGATCCTTTGAGAACAATTCCAGCTTCTATTAGTTCTTCAAAAAAATAGTTAAAACTTGCTTTTCTATTTAAGCAAATAATTTTTAAACCAGGGTTGGTTTTTTTGTTCATTAAAGTAGATTTGCTGATATTAATGCTTTTTTAACAAGATCTTTAGTCGGTTCTGTGACCTTCACTAGAGGCAGTCTTACATCATCCGCACATAACCCTAAAAGTTTTGCTGCATATTTAACTGGACTTGGATTACTTTCGATAAACATTGAGCTATGAATTGGCTGAAGTAGCATGTCTAATCTGGCTGCTTCTGTTTTGGCCTCATTGGATTCTATTTTTGAAGCTTTTTGAAAATCAGAACAAAGTTTTGGAGCAATATTTGCCGTTACACTAATAGCGCCTACACCGCCCCTTTTATTAAACTCTAAAGCATTATCGTCATTGCCTGTAAGTTGAATAAAATCATTACCCATTTTATTTTTTTGTTGATCAACCCTATTAAGGTCACCAGTTGCATCTTTAACTCCAACAATATTTCTTAACTCAAATAACCTAGCCATTGTATCGACTGACATATCAATGACAGATCGTCCGGGAATATTATATATTAATATAGGTATCCCACACTTATCATTAATTGCTTTGTAATGTTGATATAAACCTTCTTGCGTTGGCTTATTGTAATAAGGGGTTACAATTAAAGCTGCACTAGCTCCTGCTTTTTCAGCATGCGTTGTGAGTGAGATAGCTTCCTCTGTAGAATTAGAGCCTGTACCTGCAATAATAGGGTTTTTGCCATTACTTTCTTGAATGCATAAATCAATAACTTTTTGGTGCTCATCGTGATTTAATGTGGGAGATTCCCCCGTAGTACCTGCAGGAACTAATCCGTTAGTTCCATTAATAATTTGAAAGTTTATAAGCTTAATATAAGCTTCAACATCAAGCTTATTGTTTTTAAATGGGGTTATTAAAGCAACATTTGATCCTTTGAACATAAATACTTATAACATAGTTTAACGATTCATTTAGTAAAATTTATGCTTAGAGATATGTCATTTTATATAAAATTATTATTACTGACACTGCTATTTATGGGTAATTCAAATTCTGTTGAACTGTCAATAATTCCATTAAAAAAACCCATTTTAGATAAAATAACAAAGCAAAGTAAATTAGATCAAGGAATTATAAGACCCAAGTCAAAACCCATTAAAATAACGGAGAAGGAAAAATTATCTGAAGTAATTGTAAAACCGAAGTCTAAGCCTTCAAAACAAACAAAAGAGATAGTCGTTAAGATAATAGAAAAAAAGGTTAAAAAAATTGATTTTTTAATACCAAAAAGTAAACCTTTAACAGTTAAAAAAGCAATTAAAGTAATAAAAACAAACTCAAAATTTTATAATCAAAGAGATTTTACTATCGCAAAAAAAGCAATTCAAGCAATAGAAAAACGTAAATGGACTACTGCTATATCTTTGTCAAAAAAAGCTAAGGATAAATCTATATACAACTTTATTCAATGGAGGCATTTGTTAACAACAGGTAACCAGGCAAGTTTTTATGATTATTTAGCATTTATTAAACGTAATGAAGATTACCCTAGAATTAAAAGAATTCGTTATTTAGCTGAACACAAACTTTCAACAGATAAGATTTCACCAAAAAAAATAATAAATTGGTTTAACTCAAATGAACCATTAAGCGGTTATGGTAAATTAATACTGGGAGAAAGCTTTATACAAACTGGCAATATTGAAAAAGGAACATCTTTAATTAAAGATGGATGGATAACCGCAGACCTTAATAGAGCCAATATGAAATTTTTTAGAAAAAAATATAAAAAATATTTAAATGCAAATGATTATATTAAAAGAGCAGACTATTTAGCTTGGGAAGGTAAATCTTGGGATTTAAAAAGAATGTTGAGATATTTACCTAAAGATTATGAGTTGCTTTATACGGCTAGACAAATTTTAATGAGCAAATCTTATGGTGTTGATAGAGCTATCCAAAATGTTCCTGCAAAACTTAAAAATGATGCAGGCCTAAATTATGATCGCCTTAAATGGAGGAGAAAAAGAGGAAGAATTGATGATTCCTTAAAGATTATATTTAAGCTTAGAAATAATAAAGATTATTTAGTTAGACCTGATAAATGGTGGACAGAAAGAGCAATTATGGCGAGAGCCCTTATTTATAAGAAAAAATATGAATCTGCATATAAAGTTGCGAGCAAACACAATCTTGATAAAAGCCCTGAATTTGCTGAGGCTGAATGGATGAGTGGATGGATAGCTTTAAGCTTTTTAGATGACCCAATTTTAGCAATAGATCATTTTAATAATTTTTATCAAAACGTTGGTTACCCTATAAGTTTATCTAGAGGGGCTTACTGGCTTGGAAGATCATATGAAAAAATTGGCGATAAAAAGCAATCTCAACAATGGTATGAAGAGGCAACTAAGTATTTAACAACATATTATGGTCAACTAGCTCACTTAAAAATTAAACCTAATAAAAATTTTGAACTTGAAGAACAGCAAATAATTACAAAAGACTATAGAAAATACTTTTATAAAAAAGATTTAGTTAAAGTCATTTATCTTTTGAATGAACTAAATAAAGATAAGTATACAAAAAATATTTTAAAGCACATTGCTAATGATAATGTTGATAGTGGTAGTGAAATTTTAGCTGCTGAGCTTGCTACAAAAATATCAAGATATGATTTTGCAATTCAAATTTCAAAATTAGCTTCATATGAAAAAAGATTTCACAATGATTTTAACTACCCAATAATAAGCACACCTAATTATGTTAATGGTCGCAAAATACCTGAGACAGCATTTATACTTTCGTTAATTAGACAAGAAAGTGAATTTGACATGACGGCAAACAGTCATGCGGGTGCACAAGGATTAATGCAATTAATGCCTTACACTGCAAAGCTAGTTTCTAAACAAGCAAAACTTCCCTATTCGAAGTCAAGATTAACATCTGACCCTGAATACAATATTAATCTAGGATCACATTATATAGCTGGTTTAATTTTACAGTATGACGGTGCCTACCCTTTTGCCACTGCAGCATACAATGCTGGCCCAAAACGAGTTAAATATTGGAAAAAAATTAATAAAGATCCTCAAAAAAACCAAGTTGATTTTGTAGATTGGGTTGAGCTAATTAAGTTTAAAGAAACAAGAAATTACGTTCAACGTGTTATGGAAAATTATAATGTTTATCGATACATATTAGAGAAAAAACCCATTAAAATGAAAGACTTTTTTAAAAATCATCCTTTATTTTAATGGCGGAAGAGGAGGGATTCGAACCCTCGGTACAAGTTTCCCCGCACGGTCATTTAGCAAACGACTGGTTTCAGCCTCTCACCCACTCTTCCACTCGCATATGGATATAACCGATTGTATTGAATTTTCAATATTTATAAAGTAATTCTTGATTTATATTATGAAAAATAAATATTCCATATTTTCTTTAATCAAAAATGCTTTTTCTTATCATGAGAATTGGCAAAAAGCTTGGAAAGACCCTGCTCCCAAAAAAGAGTATGATGCAGTAATAATTGGTGGTGGTGGACATGGTTTAGCTACAGCTTATTACTTGGCAAAAAAACATAATATGAAAAATATTGCTGTTGTTGAGAAAGGTTGGATTGGTGGTGGTAACACTGGAAGAAATACTACAATTATAAGATCCAATTATTTGTGGGATGCGAGTACTGGTCTTTATGATCACGCATTAAAACTATGGGAAGGTTTGTCTCAAGAGATAAATTACAATGTAATGTTTAGTCAAAGAGGTGTAATGAACCTCGCTCATAACTTGCAAGATATTAGAGATTTAAAAAGAAGAACACATGGCAATAGATTAAATGGAATTGATGCTGTTTATTTAAGCACAGAAGAAGTTAAAAAATTTTGTCCTATCATTAATACGTCACCAGATATTCGGTATCCAGTATTAGGTGGGACACTGCAAAGAAGAGCTGGCACAGCTAGACATGATGCTGTTGCATGGGGGTATGCTCGAGGTGCTGATGAAATGGGTGTAGATATAATTCAAAATTGCGAAGTTAAAGGTATTAAACGTAATGGTGATGAAGTTGAAGGGATAGAAACAACTAAAGGGTTTATTAAAACTAAAAAAATTGGAGTAGTTGCTGCAGGACACTCAAGTGTACTAGCTAATATGGCTGGCTTAAGACTTCCTTTAGAAAGCAAACCACTACAGGCACTGGTCTCTGAACCTGTGAAACCAATTATTGATACTGTTGTAATGTCAAATGCGGTTCATGCCTATGTTAGTCAATCAGATAAAGGTGAGCTTGTAATAGGCGCTGGTACTGATGATTATATTTCTTATTCACAAAAAGGAAGCCATGATATTGTTGAAGGAACTTTAAATGCAATTTTAGAACTTTATCCAATTTTTAGTCGAATGAAAATGTTAAGACAATGGGGTGGCATCGTAGACATTTGCCCAGATGCAAGTCCTATTATCAGTAAAACAGGGGTAAAAGGTTTATACTTCAATTGTGGTTGGGGTACTGGAGGGTTTAAAGCAACGCCTGGCTCAGGTGATTTATTTGCTCACACTATTGCAAACGATGAACCGCATAAACTTAATGCTGCTTTTAATTTAAATAGATTTGTTAGTGGTGACCTTGTCGATGAACATGGTGCAGCAGCGGTAGCTCATTAATGTTTTTAATTAGTTGTCCTTATTGCGGTGTACGTGAACAAAGTGAGTTTAAAGCTGGAGGTGAAGCTCATATAGAAAGACCAAAACAACCTACTGAATTAAGTGATGGAGAATGGGCTGAATATTTGTTTATGAGAAAAAATATCAAAGGTATTCAGTTAGAAAGATGGAACCATGCACATGGTTGTAGAAAATGGTTTAATGCAGTTCGAGACACTACAAATGATGAAATAAAAGCAATTTATAAAATGGGTGAAAAACCACCAACTATTTAATCATATGTCAAAAAATTTAAGAGTACAAACTAGTAAATTTATTGATGAAACAACAAATATTTCATTTAAATTTAATGGTAAAACTTATTATGGTTTTAAAGGTGATACATTAGCCTCTGCTCTATTATCAAATGATGTTCATTTAGTTGGAAGAAGCTTTAAATATCACAGACCAAGAGGAATAATGACGGCTGGCTCTGAAGAGCCTAATGCAATAGTTCAAACGAATAATAATACGGCGTTAACAGAACCAAATGTCAGAGCAACAGAGATTGAGATCTATGAAGGTTTAGAAGCTTCAAGTCAAAATTGTTGGCCTAGTGTAAAATTTGATATTGGAGGAATAAATAACTTTCTATCTCCTCTTTTACCTGCTGGATTTTATTATAAAACATTTATGTGGCCAGCAAATTTCTGGGAAAAATATGAATATGTCATTAGACATTCTGCGGGTCTTGGGAAATCTCCCAAAGAGCCAGATCCTGATATTTATGATCATAGATACATTCATTGCGATGTACTTGTGATTGGTGCTGGTATTACTGGGATTATGGCAGCAAAAACAGCTGCTAAAAATAATTTAAAGACTTTATTGCTTGATGAAAAAACTGAGCTTGGTGGCACTACAATTTATCAAGATTCAGACCACATTAAAATAAATAATCAAAGCTCATCTGCTTGGTTAGAAAATGAAATAACTGAATTAAAAAAATTAAATAACTTAGAAATTAAAACAAGAACAAGTGTTGCCGCTTATCATGGTTACAATTATTTACTAGCAAGAGAAAATTTAACTGACCATTTATCAAATAATGATAAACAAAATAAAATTAGACAAAGATTATTAAAAATTAGAGCAAAAAAAGTTATTGTTGCAACTGGTTCATTGGAAAGACCAATGGTATTCAATAACAATGATAGACCAGGTATTATGTTATCTTCTGCTGTTAAAAAATATGCAGATTATTATGGTGTTGCAACAGGTCAAAAAAATATTTTCTTCACTAATAATGATACAGCTTATGAAAGTGCAATTTCTATAAATAATAAGGGCATCAAGGTTGAGGCAATAGTTGATATTAGAGAAAACCCTAATTCAGAATTCACTAAAGAAGCTGAAAATTTGGGCATAAAAATTTATAGAAATCATACAGTTGTTGACACGCATGGTTATAAAAAATTAAATAACATCTCAATTATGGAGTTATCTAAAGATGGTCAGTCTTTTGCTAACTCTAATATAATCACACTAGATTGTGATTGTTTGGGAATGGCTGGTGGATGGACTCCTGCTGTTCATCTATTCACTCAATCAGGTGGGAAATTGAAATTTAGAGATGAAGATCAAGTGTTCATTCCTAATAAATACCCTTCAGATCAAGTAAGTGTTGGCTCATGTAATGGGGATTTTGAATTAGATGAAATTATAAACAATACCTCAAAAAGCTTAAAAGAATTTTTAAATATTAATAAAACTGATTTTGATAATTTAGATGTGCAATGTCCTAAAGATAAAGAGATAAGAAATATTTGGTTACTCCCTTCTAATAAAGTTCTAGGGAAAACAAAACCTTTTGTTGATTATCAGAATGATGCAACAGCTAAAGATATTAAGCTTGCTCTGAGAGAAGGTTTTAAATCTATCGAACATGTTAAGCGTTATACAACAACTGGCATGGGTACTGACCAAGGTAAACTTGGTAACATGCACGCGCTAGGTATTATTGCTGATACAGCAGGCATTAAAGTTGGAGAGCTTGGTACAACAACCTTTAGACCCCCTTATACACCTCTAACCTTTGGTACAATGGTTGGTCGAAATGTTGGTGAATATTTTGATGCGTTTAGAAGAACGCCCATGAATGACTGGCATATTGAAAATAAAGCTGAATTTGAAAATGTTGGACAATGGAAAAGAGCTTGGTACTACCCACAAAACAACGAGACTATGCATGATGCTGTTCAAAGAGAAAGTAAAGCAGCAAGAGATAGTGCTGGTATTTTAGATGCTTCAACACTTGGTAAAATTGACATTCAAGGAACTGATGCTTCAGAATTTTTAAATAGAGTTTACACCAATGCTTGGTCAAAACTTGCCATTGGTAAATGCAGGTACGGCTTGATGCTTAATGAGGATGGTATGGTTTATGATGATGGTGTAACAACGCGTCTTGAAGAAAATCACTATATTATGACAACGACTACCGGCGGTGCTGCGAATGTTTTGGGTAAACTTGAAGATTACCTTCAAACTGAATGGCCTGAATTGGATGTCTATTTATCATCAGTTACAGATCATTATGCAACAGCAAGTGTTTGTGGTCCTAACAGCAAAAAAATATTAAATAAAATAATCCCAGATTTAGATTTATCTGATGAAAACTTTCCTCATATGTCATTTAAAAATGCAAAGATTGACAATATAAAATGTAGAGTGATGAGAATTAGTTTCACAGGTGAGCATAGTTATGAAATTAATGTTCAGGCAAATTTTGGTAAATCTCTTTGGGAAAAATGTATGGATGCTGGGCAAGAGTTTAAAATTACTCCCTATGGAACTGAAACAATGCACCTGTTAAGAGCTGAAAAAGGATTTATTATCGTTGGTCAAGATACAGACGGAACAATGACTCCTATTGACTTACAGATGGACTGGATTGTAAGCAAAAAGAAATATGATTTTATTGGAAAACGATCACTTTATAGATCAGATACGATGAAGGAAGACCGAAAACAGCTGGTTGGTTTAATAACCGATAATCCAAGTGAAGTTTTAGAAGAAGGTGCACAGATAGTTGCTAATACCAACCCAACACCAGTTGAAATGCTCGGTCACGTTACATCAAGTTATTACAGCCCAAACTTAAATAAATCTATTGCACTTGCTGTTGTTAGAGGAGGAAAAAATATGATGGGTCGAAAATTAATTATTGCAATGGAAAATAAGAATATTAACGTAACTATTGTTGATCCAGTTTTTTTTGACAAAGAAAATGTGAGGTTAAATGCTTAATTACAACACATCCATCAAGCAAGATAAAATATACTCAGATTTAGAGATAAAAGAGATCAAGCCTATTATGAAATTAATTATAAGAGGCAAGACAAAAGATTTTATTACCGCTATTGGAAAAAATTTAAATATGATCTTACCAATTGAAGCTAACACATCTACAGCTGGTGAAGCTTTAACAGCTTTATGGTTAAGTCCAGATGAATGGATGTTAATTTCAAACAAAACTATAAGTGAAGAAACCAATACTTACGAAGTTGAAGATAATTTGATTAAAAATATCTCAAAAGCTAAATTGGGTGCGATAACAGATGTCAGTGATCAATTCGTAATGATTAATATAAAAGGAAATAAAGTTTTTGATTTATTTGCAACAGGATCACCATTTAATTTTAATGAATTTAAGAATAAAAAAGGATCAGTTGCTCAAACTATACTGTCTCATATTGATGTAATTATACATCTTACGGAAATAAATAACGTAAACTTATTCGTTAGACGCTCTTTTTCTGAGCATTTACACTCATGGCTAAATGACAGTGCGTCAAGGTTATAGACATAATTTTTCCTAAAATTTTGTTATATGGAAGTATGAAAAAAATACTTTTAGTGGTGCTTTTAGCACTTTTACCCTTCTCTCTTAATGCAGAATCTAAACTTGATCAGATTATATCTTCTGGCGAGTTAAAAGTTGGAACTACAGGTGACTGGGATCCAATGAGTATGAAAGATCCAGCTACAAACAAGTATGTTGGTTTTGATATTGACGTAATGCAAGAGTTAGCAAAAGACATGGGTGTAAAGGTTACTTTTGTACCTACAGAATGGAAAACTATTGTTGCAGGAATTACTGCAGGAAGATATGACATTTCCACAAGTGTAACTAAAACTCCAAAAAGAGCTGAAGTTGCTGGTTTCACAAATACATATTATAAATATGGAACTGTTCCTTTAGTGCTTAAAAAGAATCTTAAAAAATATTCAACATGGGAATCTTTAAACAATAAAAAAGTTACGATTGCCACAACTCTCGGAACATCTCAAGAAGAAAAAGCCAAAGAATTCTTTCCTAAATCTAAACTAAGATCGATTGAATCTCCTGCAAGAGATTTTCAAGAAGTATTAGCTGGCAGAGCTGATGGAAATATCACAAGCTCAACAGAAGCTAATAAACTTGTTATTAAATATCCTCAATTAGCAATTATTCCTGATGGAGAAAAGAATCCTGCGTTTTTAGCTATGATGGTTAATAAAGACGATAAAGTTTGGAACAATTATGTTAATGAATGGATTAAAAATAAAAAAACTTCAGGTTTCTTTAATAATCTATTAAAAAAATATAATTTAAAAAGCTTATAAAAAATTAGAAATTAATTTTTAAATCACTATAACTTTAAAAGTGAGGAATTTACTTTTTTTACTTTTAATATTACTCCTACCATCTTGTAGTGGACAGGAATTAGGTTGGTTTATTCTCTCACCAAATAATGCTGAAGGATTAACCAATCTAAAGTTTTTAATAAGCGGTATGGGTGTAACAATTTACATCTCAGTTATTTCAATTATTATTTCAATGATATTAGGTTTCGTTGTTGCGATACCCTCTTTAGCTAAAAATAAATTTTTAACTTATATAAACATTGGATATGTTGAAATAGTAAGAGCCATACCATTACTAGTTCTAATTTTATGGATCTATTACGGTCTGCCTATAATGACAGGGCTAAGCTTTAGTCCATTTGTATCAGGTATTATAGCACTAGCTATTAGTGAAAGTGCATTTCAAGCAGAAATATTTAGAGCTGGAATTAATTCTATTAAAAAATCACAATGGGAAGCTGGCAGTTCACTTGGTTTGACATTTTATAAAAGATTAAGATTAGTAATACTTCCACAAGCAATAAAAAATATTTTACCTGCACTGGGAAATCAATTTGTTTATGTTTTAAAAATGTCTTCGTTAGTATCAATCATAGGTATTGCCGATCTAACGCGTAAAGCCAATGAATTAGTAGTTTCAACCTATCGGCCTTTAGAAATTTATACATTCTTAATATTAGAGTATTTAGTTTTGATATTAATTGTTTCTTTCTTTGTAAGAAAATTAGAAAAAAAACTTGAGAAAGATGGTAATAATTAATGAAGACATTAAATAACTCTAACTATGATATTTCTTTTAGTGATGGTGTAGTCACATTTAAAAACATCAATACTACACTTGGTTTTGTTAGATATAACAAAGAAGCAGAAGTTGAGTATATTTTTGTTAATCCGATTTTTAGACGTAAAGGGCTTGCTAAAAAGTTATTACAGATAGTTAAAGAAAGAACTAATACAACACCAAAACCACAAGACCCAATAAGCCCTTTAGGTGAAAAACTCTTTAAAATAGAAAATAAACAATAGTTTAATTTTTATATTTTATACAAATCAAAACGTCATCAAATATCATTTTATTATTATAAGTATCTTTTATTTCTTTAATCCCTTTACTTATTTGATCTTTATTTAAATTAACAAGACATGAGATATACCTCTGTTTTAACATTTGAATATATTTGTTCTTGGTTATTGAAACCTTGAATTTAAATTTATCAATCTTATAATTTTTCAATATCTTGCAAGTTGATTTAATCATTTTAAAATCTCTTTCTAATCCTCTATTAAGTTTCTGTTTCATTAACTTAAAACATGGAATTTCATTATTTAATGTATTTAAAGAAAATATAATTAATACACCATTTTTGCTTAAGTTATTTTTACAAGTTTTTATTAATTTAGATCTTTTATCTTTATTAAAAAAATGAAGAGTTTGTTTAATCATTATTAAATCAAATTTAATTTGATTAGTTTTTAAAAATTTAAAGACATCTTCATTTCTAAAATCTATCCCTATATCGACATCTTTATGAACAACTGTATCAATCCCAATTGGTTTATTAATTAAATTAAATTTTCTTGATAGGACACCAAAAATTTTACCTCTACCACAGCCAATATCTAATAGTCGAGCTTTCTTGTTTAATTTCTTTTTTTTTAACAAAAAATTATTAAATAAATTAATATAACTATTGGATGATAACCATGTTTTATTGTCCCAATTTTTTAATATTTTCACTATATTTATCTGTAAAAAATAATTTCTAAAATAATTCACCTGATATGCTATGTTTGTACATCAACCTCATATCCTCAATAGTTAGTTTTTTCGGATTGCCACTAGTAGATGGGTCCTCCAAAGCCATTTTTGATAAACGATCAATATCAAAATCTTTTTTTTCTATAACATCTGATAGTTTATGAGGCATATTTAAATCTTTTCTCAACTTTAAAATCCAATCAATAAAACCATCAAATGTTTGATCTTTTAATTCTAAATAATTACAAATCTTAATAATTTTTTCTTCAATAACATCTTTATTAAAGGTTAAAACATAAGGCATAAAAATTGCATTTGATAATCCATGATGAATATTATTAAGGGCATTAACTGGATGACTTAATGAGTGAATGGCACCAAGACCTTTTTGGAATGCTGTTGAGCCCATGCTAGCTGCTGCTAACATATTCATCCTAGCATCTAGGTTTGAACCATCTCTAAAAGCTATTAAAAGCCATTTATTAATTAATCTCATACCCTCCAGGGCAATGCCGTCAGCCATTGGATGGAAGCCAGGAGCACAAAATGCTTCAAGGTTATGAGCCAATGCATCCATACCTGTAGCAGCTGTTATTTTAGCTGGCAAGCCAACTGTTAATACTGGATCTAAAATTACAATCGAAGATAAAAATTTAGGATGAAAAATGATATTTTTTACACCAGTTTTTTCATTAAGAATTACTGACGCCCTACCCGTTTCTGAACCTGTACCAGCTGTTGTTGGTACTGAAATGATTGGTGCAATTTTTTCATTATTAGCTTTTGCCCAATTATCTCCCACATCTTCAAATTCCCAAATAGGTAAATTTTGTCCTGACATAAAGGCTATCGCTTTTCCAACATCTAGTCCACTACCCCCACCAAAAGCTATAACACCATCATTTTTATTATTATGATATTCTTTTACACCTTCATTTACGTTGGTGCCTGTAGGGTTGCCGACTACATTTGAAAAAATATTAGTTTCCAAACCTTCAATTTTTAATTGTTTTAATATATTTGATACCATTTTTGTTTTAGCAAGACCTCCATCTGTGACTAATAATGGTTTTTTTATATCTAATTGCTTACATGCTTTTCCAAGATCATTGACACGGTCTTTGCCGACCCACATAGTAGTTGGATAATTCCAATTAAAATTGTTCATAAAATATTTAATTTATTTTAATTTACGATAATCCCAAGGATAGTCAAATTCCATAGACCACATACCTATTAGATTAATTTTGGCATAATCTTCATCAGGGATGAATTTTTTAGAATATCTTCTATAAGCAAAAGCATAACCTCTTCTAACAAGATAACTTGATAAACTTTCTTCATTTACAAAACATTCTGCTAATGTTCTCTTATATTGATCTTTACCTTCTCTAATACATTCAACTTTATTATTACCAATTTTTTTAATTAACATTTCTTTAGCTGTTATCCCACATGGATTAATAACTCCTTCATTAATGCAGGTTTGCTTCAATTCAGGTGTATCAATACCATTAAATCTAATCTTCTCACCATTAAGATGAATGGTGTCACCATCAACAACTCTAAGCTCTTGTGAGCTGACTGGGTTGAAAATTAAAAAAAATATTAGTGAAGAAACACTAATAAGTAAAATGACTTTTCTTTTGTTTAAAAACATTATTTAAAAAATATCCAATGAATATGATTACTGCAATACCTATAAACCAATTGGTTGCCATTATAGTGTAGAATATATCAGAATAATCCCCACCTCTAATATTGATTACGTACCAAAGAGATAAAAAAGGTAACGCTGACAACCTTAAGACACTTAAATAAAGACTGTAAATAGGTTTCTTAATAGCCTGAAATACTGCTGTAGTTATAAAAAACACTGGGTAAACAGGTGCAATTAATGCAGCAATTTTTAGATATATAGCACCATGAAATATAGCTTCTTGGTTATCTGTAAATTGAGATACAAAAAACTCTGCACCAAAAAATAATATAACACCAGCTACCGCCATAAAAGATGATCCAAATAATAAAGCTTTAGAATATAATTCTCTTATACGGTCATAATTTTTTGCACCAAAATTTTGTCCACCGATAGAAAGTACCGCTGTATTTAAGCCAATTACTGGAAGTAAGAAAACTTGCTCTACTCTTAAAGCAGCACCATAACCAGCTGTTGCAAGATCACCAAATTGACCAATAAAATATAAAATATTAAAAATACCTACACCAATAAATAACATGCTAATCATAATGGGTAGTGCTTGATTGAACAATTCTTTTAATAATATTAATTTAGGAATAAAGTATTTAATTGATAAATACTTTTTCAATTTACATGAGTTTATTTTATAGGCTAAATAAAAAGCACCTACAGATTGAGCAATTACAGTTGCTATAGCAAGACCTCCTATACCATAAGCTGGAACAATTCCGTATCCCCATATAAATAAAGGGTTTAAAAATATGTTTAAGAAGAAGCTAAATATTAAGACATTTCTATAACTTTTAGTATCTCCCTGAGCGTTCAAGGCTCCATTTAAAGAGATTTGAATCATAACAATAAAAGTACCATAAAAAATTATATCTAAATACTCTCTTGTTAAAGCTATACCAGCAGTATCGGAACCCATTACCGTTAAAAGAAAATCTGATGCGTTTAGTCCGAACAAAGTCACAACAATAGAGATGATCAGCGCAAAAATTACTGATTGAGCTATTAACAATGAAGCTTTATTATTTTGTTTCGATCCTATTAAATTACCAATGCAAGAATTAGTTGCAGCACCAATACCAACACCAACAGCAATTATTACAAAATATATTGGAAATGATTTAGCGATTGCACCTATAGCTTCAGCAGAAATTCTACCCGCAAACCAAGTATCAACTAGATTATAAAATGTTTGAAATAACGAACCAACACTTGCTGGGATGGTTACTTTTCTTAGTAATTCCCAAATTGGATCTTTGGTTAATTTTAATGTTTTAGACAATTATTTTTCCTATTTGAATTCTTTTTGAAATATATGCTTTGATCCACTCTTTTTAGCAAGTGTTATCTGCTTTTGTCTCATACGGAACCTGCCCTTTTGAATTTGTGTTAAATCATCATGGCAATTAATGCATGAAACACCTTCTTCATATTTTTTAGACTTCTTATCTTTAGATGAGACAGGTTTTCTGCAACCACTACACATTGAATAAGTACCTGTTACTAACCCATGTTTAACACTGATTCTATTATCAAAAACAAAGCATTCACCTTTCCATAAGCTTTCTTTCTTCTTAATACTTTTTAAATAGTTAAGAATTCCACCTTTCAACTGAAAAACATTTTTAAAACCTTTTTTCTCTAAAAAAACAGAAGCTTTTTCACATCTAATTCCACCTGTACAAAACATAGCGATAGGTTTTTTCTTATCTAGTTTATTTAAATATTTTGGAAATTCTCTAAAATTAACAACATCAGGGTTAACTGATTTTTTAAAAGTACCAACTTCGTGTTCAAATGGTTTTCTTGAGTCTAGCACTAATGTTTTTTTATCAGCAATAAGTTTATTCCACTTCTTTGGATCTATATGATTATCTTTTTTATTTTTTGAAGATAAAGTAAGCCCCATTGGAACTACTTCTTTTTTGATTTTAATTTTTGCTTTGTGAAAAGGTTGAAAGTTACTTTTAGAATAATTTTTACTATCAAACTTTTTAAAATCTAATATTTTCTTAATCTTGATAATTGCTACTTTTAGATCTAAAGGTTTGCCCGATATTGTTGCATTAATACCTTCATTTGCAATAATAACGGTTCCTCTAATATTTTTCTTAACTAAAAAATCTTGTAATAAAGTTTTATTTTTCTTTAATGAAGTAAGTTTTTTAAATTTATAAAAACCAAATATTTCAAACATTACAACACTCTACAAACAGTCATCCCATCACCTAAGGGTACTATAATTTGTTCTACTCTTTTATCTTGTGCAACATAAGCATTAAATTCTCTGATATTTAATGTGTATTTATCTAAATTATCCTCATCAGCAACTTCCCCATGCCAC
>CAJQSG010000050.1 GCA_905612525.1 uncultured Candidatus Pelagibacter sp.
ATATATAACTAACATCTGTTAAAACACCAGCTGGGAAGATAATAGTTCTGGTAATTAAAGCAGCTAATGTTGTGTATGCTAAACAGTTAAACCATCTAAATAATTTTGATGTTTCTTTTATTTTTTCTGAAGTAATGGCTCCTAAAAATCTAGAAGAAAATGTTGCTAAAGAAGTAACCAAGATTACATATACTACACTAATTGACATTAGACTCTCCTATAAAAAATGCAATGGTTCCACCAATCATCCCACTTAATAGAGTTGACCATTCTGGAGAGAGAAAATAAAATATAGGGCCTAGTATAATTCCTAAGATTACAGAAGCTCCTATTTGAATAGTTTTCATCGCACCCACCATCATGCACAAAAAATAAACAGGATTTAGAATGGCTAGACCCATCATCATATCTTTATTCAGATAATCAGAAACATAGAAACCAAGAAATGTTGCAATTACTGCTGTAGACCACGTCGCACACCCAATACCAATCCAAAAATCTATTCTGTATTTTTTTTCTACACTTTTGTAATTACTTTTCATTATTAACCATGCAGAAACAGCTATAAAATGGCATGAAAAATAGTATTTCCATTTAGGTTGAGATTTGTGCATCATTAATGGAAATAAAGAAACTGCCATAGGATAAAGGCGAGCATTAACCAACCATACAGCTAAAAATATATTTAATAGTGAAGCTCCCACTAGTAACGACTCTGCCATTACCAACGAACCTGGCAAAGCATAAGTAAGCATAGTCGAAAAAATACTTTCTTGAATGTTGAATCCTAAATTTTTTAAAAGCGCACCAATGGCAATAAAACAACATCCAAGAGCAAGAGCAGGACTATCTGGTGTTAAAATTGATTTAAAACCTTTAAAAAAAAACTCTTTATTAATCATTAGCCTCCAAGGAATAATCTACCCACATCAGGGTTATTTAATAAGTCGTCCCCTTTGCCAGCAATCGCAGTTTGCCCTGATACTAAAACGTAACCAATATCAGCAAACTCTAATCCTTTTTTGGCATTTTGTTCTACCAAAATAATTGTTTTCTTTTCTGTTATTTGAAGGTCTCTTAAAATTTCAAAAACCATATCAATGTATCTTGGTTCTAAACCAATTGACGGCTCATCAACTAACAAAACAGATGGCTTCATAACTAATGCTCTAGAAATTTCTAATAATCTTCTTTCTCCACCAGATAAAACTTTAGCAGGCTGATTTCTTCTGTTTCTTAATCTTTCATATTTTTCAAAAATTCTTTCTGCTTCTTGATATGACTCGTCTGTATTTTCTTTAGCATAACCACCCATTAATAAATTTTCTTCAACTGTCATATCTGGAAAAACTGAATTATCTTGAAGAATATAGGCAATACCACATGATGTAAGTTTTTGAGCTGGAGATAAATGTGTAATTTCTTTTCCATCAATTTCAATTTGTCCTGAAAAAATATTTGTAAATCCATAAATTGAATGAAGTATTGTAGATTTTCCAGCACCATTTGGCCCAATCAAGCATAATGATTGTGCTTTACCTACATACAAATCAAAATTATGAAGTATTTCCATTTTACCATAACCGGCCGATAATTTTTTTATTGTTACATGATTATTATCAGGAGCTAATTTCTTTAGCTCTTCTGGCCCTGGTGCTTTTCCTAATACATCATATTGATTTGACATTATTGTGCTCCCAAGTAAGCGTCTAGTACACGCTTATCATTTTTAATTTCATCTGGAGTTCCATTTGCTAACATTTGACCGTGTGCTAAACAAAAAACTCTTTGTGCTAAATTCATAATAACTTTCATGTTGTGCTCTATAACCAACAAAGTAATTCCATAATCTTTATTAACAGTAATCAAACGATCAATAATTCCATTAATTAATGTAGGATTAATTCCAGCTGTTGGCTCATCCAATAAAAGCATTTTAGGCTCATTCATTAGAGCCATAGCAAGTTCTAATAATTTTTGCTGCCCAAAAGAAAGGTCTCCCGCTCTAAGTTTTCTTTTTTGATGAAGTCCTACAAATTTTAATAACGTCTCTGCTTTATCTGTTAAATCTGATGGTATCTTTTGAAACACTGTTAATATTCCATCATTTTCTGGTTTATTACTAATTAACATATTTTGAATACAGTTTAATTTTCCATAAATTCTGGTTTGTTGAAAGGTTCTAAGTAGACCAAGTTTTGCAACAACAGGAACGGGTAGTTCTGAAACTTCTGTACCATCAAATTTAATTGAACCATTGTCGATTGGATAAGTTCCTACTATTGAATTAAATAAAGTAGTTTTACCAGATCCATTTGGACCAATTAATCCAACGATTTCACCTTGTTCAACTGACATTGAAATATCAACATTAGCTTTAACACCACCAAAAGACTTACTTACATTTGATATATCTAATATAGCCATTACTTTAATTCTACCTGTGCTTTTAAGTCAGCTTCATCAACAACTTCACCAAATCTCTCAGGATACTTTTCTCTTAACCATCCCATTACACCCTCTGGAAAATAAACTACGATCACAATAATTAAAACTCCAAGAGCCACATACTGCCAACCCAAGAAATAAGTCCAAAAACCTTCTTTAAATAAATGAAATAAAGTTGCACCAACAAGTGGTCCCCATAAAGTTCCCTTACCTCCAAGGATTGCCATTAAAACCATAAACACACCAAACGTTGGACCGGCAAACGCAATTTCAGTTGGCTCAATGTAACCATTTATATGGCCCATTAATCCTCCTGCTATTCCAACGAAGAATGCAGAAACCATCCAACCAATAATTTTGTATCTCATTGTGTGAATTCCCATTGCTTCAGCTTTATCTTCATTGTCTCTTATCGCATTTAAAACTAAACCAAATCTTGTGCTGTAAGCCCATTTTAAAGTAACAAATGTTACAAGTGCTAGAGTGAAACTTAAGTAATATAAAAATTGAGAAGATGATGCATTAGATCCAAATCCTTTTGGCCAAACTGGAACAGTCATACCCTGACCTGCGCCAATTATTTCAATTCCACCAGCAAGTTCACCTGCAGCAATTCCCAATGCCAAAGTACAAATTGCAAAGTAATGTCCTCTTAAACCTAAAATCCCGTAACCAATTACTCCTGCAATAATTGTCGGAATAATTCCTGCTAATAATATACCAACTCCAAAACCTTGAAAAAATTGAGGGATAGTATGAACAAAAGTTTTTTCGCCACCTGCATCGGTCCATTCAGCAAGTGAAAAGAACATTGCTATCTGTGTGCTTGAAGCAACATACATTCCAACACCAAAAAATAATATATTTCCAAATGTGTTGTAACCCATCTGTCCGCCCTGGACATCCCAAGTCATAGCTAAAACAATTAAAATATACAAAAATGATAACTGAAGTTTATAAGCTGGAAATATGAATGCACCAGCTAAACCAAAAATTATTAAGCCAGCATACAAATAAGTATTTTTATTCATTATTTTAAATACTCTCTTTTTCTCGCTAATTTAAATCTTCTGTAAACTAATATAATAACTAGTAATGAGAATACTGCTGCAATTCTAAATTCTGTTCCAAGCAAGTAATCAGACCACTCCTCAAATACACCAAGACCCATACCCGATATTGCTACTGCTGGTAAATTTCCAAGCCCTGCAATAATTACGATCATAAAGGATCTAACTGTGTAAGGTAGTCCTGTATAAGGGTGAAGTGTAAATGTGATTGCAATACATGCTCCTGCTATTCCACACAATGCTGCATTAATACCAAAAGTTGCTGCGTAAACTTTCTCAGTATCAACGCCTAAAATTTTTGCTGCTCTTGCATTTTGAGCTGTTGCTCTAATTGCTCTGCCTAATTTTGATTTCTTCATGTAGATAACAAGAATTATTGCAGATATTACACAAACTGCTCCTGAAAATATCTTAGCATTTGGAAGTGTAACTGAGTTATTAAATAACATTGTTGTTCCAAAATTTGACTGAGCAACTACTACGTCCGCACCAAATGCAAAATTCATTAATTGTTGAGCTAAAATACTAATTCCAAATGTAGCAAGTATTGAAGTGAATAAATCTTTATCTACTACTTTATTGATTACTAATTTGTACATTCCCCAACCCACACAGTACATAATGATTGGTGATACAATCACTCCAAAGGCTGGGTGAATTCCCGATAGATACATGAAGTACGCAATGTATCCACCCATGATTACTAATTCTCCTTGAGCAATGTTTATTATATTCATTACTCCCCACTGTAATGCCATTCCATAAGCAATTAATGCAAACAAAATACCAAGAAGTATTCCATCCATTGACGCTTGAACCATTAAGATAGGTGCTTGGAAAATTAATAAATCCATAAATTCTTCAGAGGTTTATAAAAAAATGCCCCCTATTAATAGGGAGCATTTTGTATATTAGGTATTATCTTTTCGACCAAGATGGAATTGGGTGTACCAACTCAGCAGATGCCCATTTTGTAGGAGCAACAACTTTGTTTTCACATACACTACCATCATCGTTACATGATACTTGGAAAAGTACCATTGGCTTAGATACATTCTGTCCACCTTCAGCAAATTTTATGTTTCCATAAAAAGTTTGCATATCAGTTGCAGCTAAAGCATCTCTAACTTTTTTAGTATCAAATGATTGTGCTCTCTCGAACGCATCTTTATATACTAGTAAAGCAGCTGATGATTCTGCAGCTTGGTATGGTGGTGCATATCCAAAAGCTTTTGTAAAGTCAGCATCATATTTCATACCACCACCAAAGAATTTATCTTTGTATGATAGAGATTTATGCCACTGAGAAGCACAAAGTGCATACTCAGAAGCTTTACCATGTTGCTTAGATAATTTAGCAGCATCACAGTGAGTCATTGCTAACATTTTTACGTCAACTTTCATCTCTGAGATTTGTCTAACAGCTGTCAAAGCACCTTTAGTGTGACCTGAAACTACAAGAACATCTGGATTAGTAGCCTTTACTTTAGATAAAGTAGCAGCCATGTCGTTAAGCTCTTTTGGTAATTTATCATCTATAATGATTTTTGATCCAGTTCTTTTAGCAGCTTCAACAATACCTAATCTCACATCTTGTGAGAAAGCGTCTTGTTCAAATGCCATTGCAATCTTAACTGGTTTTCCACCATTTTTTTCAACAGCAAGATCAATTGCTACATCAAGATATAAATTAGCCGGAGCTAGTACTGCAAATAAATATTTGTATCCTTTAGTGAATAACGATCTAGATGCACCGTTTGCTTCAACCATAGGAACTTCATATTTTTCAGTTACAGGCGCCATAGCTTTAGTAAGTCCTGAGCTGTATGGCCCAAGCATGTACTGAACACCATCTTGTTGAATTAATCTTTCTGCAAGTTGAGCAGCTCTTCCCGAGTTTGATTCATCATCGTAGTAGATAACTTCAAACTTGTAAGTTTTTCCACCAACCTTAACACCGCCCATGCTGTTAATTCTCTCTACTGCTAAGTTATAGCCGTTTTGAGTATGAACACCATTAGATGAATATTTTCCAGTCAATGAAACAGCTGCACCTAAAATAATTTTATCACCAACAACTTTTGCAAAAGATATTGTTGAAGCTGAAATTAAAAGTGCAATAGCAGAAACTAAAGTAATAAGTATATTTCTGATTTTCATTTTATTTTTCCTCTATTAGTTTTAAATTTAAAAATTAATTAAACTCTTAAACTATAGAATAAACAAGTCTGTAATATAGATTGCGACTTAATACTTTTGAATAAGAGCTATGATTAGTGCAATTAATATTAATACACACGCTGAAATTGTATTTATAACTTTTGGGTTTGCTTTTATCCAAACAATTAATTTTCTAGCAAGCATCGCATAAGCAATTAAAGATAAAAAATCTAAAACAACATAAGTTGTAATTAAAATTATAAATTGAACAATATAGTTTGAATTAAAATCAATAAACTGTGGAAAGATTAATGGAAAAAACATCCAAGCCTTAGGACTTGTGCCTGCAACTAAAAAACCATCTTTAAAGAATGAAAAGAAACTTTTTGACGAAATATTATCTGAACTTATATTTTTTGGTCTTGAATTATAAAGATCATAAGCAAGATAAAGTAAATAAGCTATTCCAATCCACTTAAATGTATTTAAAAAATTTGGATTGTCGACAAAAAAAGATCCAAGAACAAAAATTACTAAAGTTGCCTGAATAATATTTGCAGTAACATCTCCTAGTGCTGTCCAAATACATTTTTGAACTCCATAATTCATAGAGTATGAAATGATCACAATTCTTGGTGTTCCAGGGGTAATAAATAAAAATAAGATTATTTGAAGAAAAAGAAAATAATTTAAAGGGAACATTTTAGTGGTTTGGATAGTCCTAAAAAAACCGGGAGCTAAAGATGGCTAAATAGGACTATCGTAAATAGATATTACCACGCTCATAAAATAAATGCATTAATCATTTTTTTGAAATATAAGGAATCCATGAAAAAAAAAGGTCACACCCCCACAACTAGGGTTAAAAATCCTGAACCCCATATATCTGACCCTGACTGGGTCATCTGGGCGGCTTGGGCAGATCGTATTACTTTTGAAGAAATTGAAGAAAAGACTGGAAAGACGGAAGCTGAAGTAATCAAGATTATGAGACGATCTATAAAGCCAGTTTCTTTTAGATTGTGGAGAAAGAGAGTTAACCAAAAAAGTATAAAACACAGAAAAAAATTTGAATATTCTAGGAAAGAAATTACTAGTAAAATTAAAAAAGGTGATTATTAACTACTTATGAAAAATATAACAATTTATACAGGACCACTTTGTGGTTTTTGTGATGCAGCAAAAAAATTATTAGCAAGAAACAATGCTGAATATAAAGAGATTAATATTGCAACAGTAGATGGCGCAATGGATGAAATGATTACAAAAGCAAATGGTAAAAGAACAGTCCCTCAAATATTCTTTGATGATCAACACATTGGTGGTTACGATGATATTAGAGCTCTTGAAAAGGAAAACAAGCTTCAAGATCTCTTAAAATAAAATTCAAAGATAATTTAATATCTAATCATTTTTTCAAATATTTAATTAATTAAATTAATTTGTTATTGAAAGAGTAACTGTTGGTTCAGCTCCATAAAGGCCAGTAGCAGCATCACCTGCAGTACAATGACCTGTCGTACTACCTGCAAATCCTAAAGCACCTGTGGTACTAAAAGCCATTGTTACAGTTGGTAATTTTCCTAGTGTAATAGTAATTGGTGCAGTTAAAACCAATCTGTGAGCCATCATTGTGTACTCAGTAGAACCACTAATGTCACCATCAGGTCCAAAAACTCCAGCTGCTGTAACACCATTCATATACTCTGGCAGGTCACTAGCTTCAGCCTCTCCAATAAAAATTGATTGTGCAGAATTTGAAGTGTTGCTTGTGTGAAATGCTCCCACAGCATTAACGCTAGTGTTTCCTGCAGTACCACTTCCTGTTTTACAAAATTTATTAGCAGCATTAGTAACAAAACCAGAAATGGTTGCTGCACGATTCATTGTTGTTTGAATATGAGTATAAGTAACTCCAAGAGTTGCTGCAGCTAATGTTCCAAGAGATGCTGCAGCTGCTCCTGCTTCAGCACTAGCAATATCAATAGATCCTGAGTCACCTTCAAATAGCGTAACTGGGTTTAAGCAGTTTGCAAGAGTACTTCCAGTTTCGCATAACTCTACTTTTTTAATTATAATTTTATATACAACAGCATCACCACTCGCAGCAAAAACCTCAAAGTTTAAAAAAAATGTAGTTAAAGAAATTATTAAAAGTTTTGAAAATTTCATATTATCCTTTAGTAATTATTAGTGTTCCTTGTGTTTCAATAACAATATTGTTTTCTCTTCTTACTTTGTCCTTTAGTTTTGATTTCATATTTTGTTTTACAAACATGTCAGGTGCAATCACTCCATCTAATAAAGTGGGCTTGTCATTTTTTGGAGGGTAAACAAATGTTAATTTATAGCTCCAAACATCATCTGCACCATTTACACTTGAATTATCTTTTGAGAAGTCAAAACCTAGCGATGGGTTTAAATCCATCTCTAATGAATAAATATTTCCTTTAGAGTCCTGGGCCGCTTTTTCTGCCTCAAAATAATAAGAGTTATAATTAAATGCTGCCCAAGGCATATAAGGGATTTGAGAAGTCAAATTAAAATCTCTTCCACTTAATGCTTGTTCTGAAGTGCCAGATATTACTTTTACGTTTGTTGCTTTTCGATATTCATTAAAATTAAAGTCTAACATTGCTGCACTAGCTTCTAAACCAAATCCAACTCTTTTATGTTTTTCTGATAAATCTTGATCATAAAAAGTATTGGCTCCAAACATCATCGATTGATCTGAATTTAAAAACCTATAACCAATACCAAGATTACCAATAGCTCTTTTGTCACCATTTACTTCTTGGTTGTGCAAACTGAATTGAGTAAATAAATTTGTATTTTCTTTTGATAAAATATCCCTAACTCCTAAAATGCTATATTCATAATTGCCATTACCTTGGGCGTTATCTTTAAGAGTAATATCTACTTCCGTTAATCCTTCACCTGGTATTAAATTTCCTATAGCTGAAGATATTTTTTCTGAAGCTTTAGATAAAGCTTGTCCTTTAACATCAGCGTTAGCTGCTGTGAAGAATAGTGTAGCAATAATCGATAGAAGAATTTTTTTCATTACTCGGGTTTTTTATCCTAATAAAGAGGATTAAATAGGAAAAAAAAACCCAAAATAGGTTTTTATCTTGTCTGCTTAATTTTTTTAATAATTTTAGAGACTCCACCATTCTTTTCAATGGCCTTGATGGCTTTATCCATTGATAAAAGATCGATAGGAGCTATTTTTTTTGCCAATGTTTCGAAGTTATCTCCAACGGTTACTCCATCTGTAACTGAATACGCTAACTGTTTAGTTTTACATAGTGCGTCAACTTTTCTACGAATAGTCTCTTTTGGCATATCCAGAATGTAAGATAGAGAAAAAAGTGATAATTTATCTAAATATTTTTTTTTATTTTTTGATAAGCCTTTTACAAGTGGATACATTTCACCCCACTCCAAATCTTCATGTTGGTATTTTTCATGTGATGGATTGAGAGTTCCATACAAAAAATGTGTAAACACTGCGATTGTTATCATGTGTGAATCATAATCAGTTTTAAAAATTTTTTTGCTTTGCCTGTAATGATCAATGTGATGCGATAACACATGATAAACTACTTCGTTTGGTTTTTTTTTTACCACTAAGTTCTAAAGTAAGATTTTTTTGAAGAAATTAATAAAATGCACTTTTGATCATTACGGTAATATCTCAAGTTTATCAAGTTGATTCACATTAGATCCTACTAAAAAAAATCCTTCCTCATCTCTTGAATAATCTCTCCATCTGCAGTCTGATCCAAATCTAGGTTTTGATTTGTATCCTTTTTTCTTATCTCTTGCTTTTATTTTACTTTTTAAAATCTTTAAAAATTTTTTATTAGTATATTTTCCTAAATTGTAAAGACATGCAATTTCATATGGATCATATGGATCATCAGATGTTGGTGTTAAAAAAACACTATCTATCAACTGAGGACACCCTTCTATTTTATGGATATATAAATTTTTATTTAATTGAAATCCAAATTGGGCCATATGGCTTCCATCATTAGTATAATGAGCATTGTTTGCTCCAGTCACACAATTATACACACCTCCTTGTGTGTGTATTAATTCATGAGCTGTTAATAATTTAAGTTTTCCATCTGATAGACCTTTGAGATAAACAGTTCCAATTCCAACTCCAGCATCACCTTGATTTTGACCATTATTTAATTCAGCAAAAATAAAATAATTTTTTTTGGGATTTTTAAAGTTTTTAGAAAATAGAATTTCATCAAAATGACCCATGGGACCACCCTCTCCCTTTTTTAGATCTTTTGAAGTTTTATCAACACGCATAAAAGT
>CAJQSG010000051.1 GCA_905612525.1 uncultured Candidatus Pelagibacter sp.
ACAGACAGAAAAAAGAGAATATAAAATTAAAGACTATGTTGTTTACCCGAAACATGGTGTTGGCCAAATTACAGAGTTTAAAAAGATTAATATTGGTGGAATTGATGTTGAAACATATGTTCTTAAATTCGAAAAAGATAAAGCCAACGGAATGGTTCCAGTAAATAAGCAATCTCACCTTAGATCCCTTGCAACTATTAATCAGGTGAATAAATGTATATCTATTTTAAAAAGCAAACCAAAGATCAAAAGATCTATGTGGAGTAGAAGGGCACAAGAATATGAAGCTAAAATTTCATCAGGTAAAATTTATGAACTTGCTGAAGTTGTTAGAGATTTAAATAAAGGTGACGATCTAATGGTTGATCAATCTTATAGTGAAAGACAACTTTTTGAAAAAGCTTATGAAAGAATTTTATCTGAGTTTCAAATAGTTATGGGTGTTTCATTAGAGGATACACAAAAAAAACTAGATAAAGCATTAAAAAGAAATCTAGAAGGACAAGCAAAAGCTATTGCTGCTCCTACTAAGCTTGCAGAACCAAGTATATCTGAAGCTGAACCAATTACCGATACCGAAGATTAAATATTAGGGCAAAAAAAAACGCCTCTCACACGAAACGTTATGAGAAGCGTTTTTTGAAAAGATTAAGATACTATCTTTTTCTTTTCTTAGCTTTCTTAGCTTTCTTAGCTTTTTTCTTAGTTTTCTTTTTAGCTTTTTTTGCTTTTTTCTTTGTAGCCATCTTTAGCTCCCTGTTTAAGTTAAACGAATCAAAGTGATTCGTTGTTAAGTTATTTTTATTTTTTTATACAAGTGATGTCAAATCTTTAATTAAGAAATAATTTTCAGCATTCTTTCTAAAAAAAAATTTGTCCAATTTTTAAAAGGTAAAAAAAGTTATATTCTATGCGTATAATAATCTACTTTAAAAAAATTAAAAAAGCTTTTCTAATTCTGTTTTATAATTATTTATAATTTTATATCTTTTTAATTTTAAAGTTGGTGTCATCATATTATTTTCAATTGTAAATTGTTCTTTAATTATTAAATATTTTTTAATTTTTTCTATTTTCGGTAAATTTTTATTTATTTTTTCTACTTCTTTTTGAATTTTTTCTTCTGATATATTATTATGCTTTGTGTTTAAAACTATTAAACTGACTAGATAAGGTTTATTGTCACCATAAACTAAACTTTGTTCAATAAGATCAGATTTATTTAAATCATTTTCGATTTTAACTGGAGAAATATTATCTCCCCCTGGGGTTATAATGATGTCTTTTTTTCTATCTGTTATTTTAAGAAATTCTCCATCAAATTCTCCAATATCACCTGTATATAACCAACCATTCTTTAAAACTTTATTTGTTTCTTCTTCATTATTCCAATAACCTAGCATAACGTTTTCACCTTTAACAAGTATTTCTCCGTCATCAGCAATTTTAACTAAATTTCCTTTAAATGGTGGCCCTACTGTTTCAACTCTAATATCGTCTATTGAGTTGCAACTTACAACTGGAGATGTCTCTGTTAAACCATATCCCTGTAATGTTGGCAAACCGATGGCATTTAGAAATGAACCAACCTCTTTATCTAAAGCTCCACCTCCCGAAATAAAAGTTTTTAAGTTTCCTCCAAATTGATTTTTAATTTTTTTTCTTACTAATTTTTCACAAATAAAATTTATTAAACTTTCAGATAATGAGAATATTTTTTTTTCTAATTTTTTTTTACCTAACTTAATAGTTTGATTGATTAGTAATTTTTTCAATCCTGTGGCTTTGCCAAAAGATGCATTAATTTTTTGATATAAATTTTGATAAAATCTCGGAACAGCTGTCATTATTTCTGGGGAGCAATCACTCATGTTTTTAACCAGCTTATCTATACTTTCAGCATAAAATACTCTTGCTCCAATAACTATCTGAACAAACTGAACGGTGTGTTCATAAGAATGGGATAATGGCAACCAAGTTAAAAAATGTGGTTTGCCTGAAATAAATTTTTTTAATAAACTGTGTGCACCTTCACAATTATTAAGAATTCCACCATGGCTTAACATGACACCTTTTGGATTACCTTGGGTACCAGAAGTATAAATTATACAAGCCATATCTTTTCTTTGGATTTTTAAATCAGAAAAATTTTTGTTATCACAGTTATTTTTTTTAAAAATATCATGCACCTTTAAAATTAATTCTTCGTTAATGTTTTCTATATTTTCAAAGAGAATAATTTTTTTGATAAACTTTTTTTTTGGTATTATACTTTTAATCTTTTTATACTGAACTTTATCTGAAATAATAATAATTGTTGGTGTGCAATCATTAATAATATATTCATAATCTCTTTCGGTATAAGTTGTGTAAGCAGGAACCGTTACACCTTCTGATAACATAATTGACAAATCTGATATCAACCACTCAGGTCTGTTTTCTGAGACTAATAGGCACCTATCACCTTTTTTAATGTGTTTTGATATTTCTCCAGATAATTTATTTATATTTAAATAAACATCCTCCCATGAATATTTTTTTTGAGGTTCTTTTAATGACTGTAAGAAAATACTTTCTTTATTTTGTTTTTGATACTGTTTGTAGAACAGCTCTAATAAATTATTTGTTTTATTTATTTGCATAAAGTTTGGTGGGCGAAGAGAGAATCGAACTCTCACTTCTTACAAAACACGATTTTGAGTCGTGCGCGTCTACCAGTTCCGCCATTCGCCCTGAATTTTTGTTATTATAACTATAAAATTAAATAGTATAAGAACTTAATTTATATTAAAACCAAAAAATGCTTCTCAAATTATATCAAAAATCTTTACAACTTGCTGCACACAAACGTTCTAAAATGTTCTTAGCAATTGTATCTTTTATGGAAAGTTCTTTTTTTCCTATTCCACCTGATGTCATGATCGTACCAATGGTTATAGCTAAAAAAAATGATTATTTAAAAATTTTTTTAATTGCTACTTTTTTCTCTACCCTCGGAGGTGTATTGGGCTACTTTATTGGTTCATATTTCTTAGATATTGGAATAAGCGTGGTAAAATTTTATAGTTATGAGGATAAAGTTCTTACCCTTAGAGAAAGCCTAACGAAGGGCACTGGCTTTTATATTTGGTTTGCTACTTTATTTCTTGCTGGATTTACACCACTACCTTTTAAAGTATTTACAATAACTAGTGGAATGATTGGTTTTAATGTATTCATATTTTTTTTTATATGTCTAATCTCTAGAGGACTAAGATTTTTTATTGTTTCCTATCTTTCATTTAAATTTGGTAATAAATTTGATAAGTTTATGGAGACCACTGCTTCAAAATGGTTTTCAATTTTAGGTATTCTGATTGTACTTGTTCTGAGTGTGATATATTTTATTCTTAAATAATATGTCTCAAATTAAACATAAAACTCTTTTTAATATAATATTGTTATTTAGTATTTTTGCTTTATTTGCAGCTTACTTTATTCAGTATGTATTAAAGCACCAGCCTTGTAATTTGTGTTTAATTGAAAGAATACCATATATTTTTTCAATAATAATTATTTCAGTTTGTTTTTTTTCAAGAAAATTTGAAAGAATATCTTTAATATTTTTAAGTTTGGTATTTTTTTCTTCAGCCTTAATAGCTTTTTACCATTTTGGTATAGAGCAAGAATTTATTAAAGAATCATTAGTTTGTGATTTAGGCAACAAAACTGAAAATCTATCAAAGGAAGCTCTTTTAAATGAATTAAAAAAAATGCCAATAAGTTGTAAAGATGTAACTTTTAAAATTTTTGGTTTATCTCTTGCGACTTTTAATGTTTTTATCTCTTTGATATTAAGTGCTATAACTATGAAAATTTTTTTGAATTATGAAAAAAACAAATAAAAATAAAGTAGAAGAATTTATTAGAGTTGATCATGCTGGTGAGCGGGGGGCTATAAAAATTTATGAAGGACAACTATTGGCTCTAAATACTTTCATAAAAGATGAAGATTTAAAAAAAAAGATTGAAGAAATGAAAGTTCATGAAAAAGAACATTGCGACTATTTTGAAAATGAAATCAAAAAAAGAAATATTAAGCCTACTAAATTTTTACCTTTATGGGATATTCTTGGTGTCAGTTTGGGTTTTGGATCAACTATATTGGGGAAAAAAGCAGCTATGCTTTGTACTGCTTCAGTTGAAGAAGTGATAGACGATCATTACTCAAACCAAATTAAACAATTAAATAATGACGAAAAAAAATTAAAAGAAAAAATTATAAAATTTAGAGAGGATGAGTTGCACCACAAAGATATTGCTTACAAAGAGGGGGCAACAAAGAAGGGTGTATACTCAATTTTAGATAAAATAATTAAAACTGGTTCAAAAATTGCAATAAATATATCTGAGAAAATATAATTAAGCTTCTAACTCAACATCCCAATACAAATAATCCATCCAGCTTTTGTGAAGAAAATTTGGCGGAAAATGCTTACCATTTTTATGTAAATCTTCAGTAGAAGGTTGATACGGTTCTTGATTGAGCGTCATGTCCAGGTTTTTAATTAATCTACCACCTTTTTTAACATTGCAAGTGGAGCAAGCGGTCACAACATTTTTCCAGTTTGTCTGTCCTCCTTTAGATCTTGGAAGTAAATGATCAAATGTCAACTCTTCTCCATCTCCACAGTATTGGCAAGTGAATCTGTCTCTTAAAAAAACATTAAATCTTGTAAAGCTAGGATTAGTTTGAGGTTTAATAAAACTTTTTAAAGCTATCACACTTGGTAGCCTCATATTAAATGATGGGCTTCTAATAATTCTATCATAATTACTAATTATGGTTACTCTATCTAAAAATACTGATTTTACTGTGTCTTGCCAGCTCCATAATGATAATGGATAATAACTTAAAGGTCTATAATCGGCATTCAAGACTAATGCAGGACATTTTTCCAAAGAAAGATTTTTTTCAACAAAGATCATTATTAGAAAAGTTTAACTGAAAAAAAATATTTTATCAATAATTAGAATATTCTACTACATGTTAAAATTATTCTTGATATAATTTAACGCTATACTTGAAGCTTCTACCGGAATATGATGATCACAATTATTTATCATTTTTGTTTCAACCTCAACACTATTCCTTATTAAAAAGTCTTTTGCTTCCAATAAAAAAGTTGGTGAAACAACAGCATCTTGATCTCCATGCATCAAAAGCATTTTTGTCGAAGAGGTTTTTCTACTAGCAAGATCCTCTTGGTTAATTATTTTTCCAGAAAAACCTACAATACAGTTATAATTTTTACTGTCTGTTAATCCTAAATTTATAGACATCATGCATCCTTGACTGAAACCTGATAAGCAAATTTGTGAGTTTTTTAAATTATACTCATTTTTTACTTCTTCAATAAATTGTTGAACTTTTAACTCCCCTTTTTTTGACTGTTCTAGAATATATTCTGAATCATCTTTACTTAAATCAAACCATTGATAGCCTGCTGGATTGATTGAACATTTTTCGTGACCATTTGGACATAAAAAAACAGTATTAGGTAAAAATCTTTTCCAATTTAAGGTTAGTGTGCTTATATCTTTTCCATCACCACCATATCCATGAAGTAAAATAACTGCACGATTAACCTTTATATCTTTTTCTGGTTTTATAATTGTAGTTGTAAGACAAAATGTCATAGATAATTTATTATGTTTTCTTATTTATAAAACACTCTACAGTATAAATATGATTTCTGGAACGTTAGTAAAAATTTTTGGCATAGTAATTTTAATAATTGTGGCAATAGTAATGATTCTTGGAATTGGAACTTTTTTTAAAGGAGGAGAGACTAGTAAAAAATATTCGAATAAGTTAATGCAACTTAGAGTTCTTTTTCAATTTATAGCAATAATTGTCCTAGTTATTTTTGCCTACTTTTTTAAAAATTAATTATAAGACTTCAACCAATTAATAAATTCTTCGTTATTAAAATCAATAGATCCAATAATTCGACTAAATTCTTTACCCTCTTTATCAAATAAAATACTTGTAGGAACTCCTCTTATAGAAAATTTTTTTGCGAGTGTAATGGTAGAGTCAAAATAAATATCTAAATTATTAATTTCTAATTCTTTAAAAAAAGATTTAGATTTTGATAGATTATCTTGTCCTATATTTATTGGAAAAATTTTTAAGTTATTCAGGCTACTGTTTATTTGTAAATTATCCAATGATGGCATCTCCTCTCGACATGGAGCACACCAGCTTGCCCAAAAATTTAATATTAGCAATTTTCCTTTATAATCTATTAAATCAACATCTTTTTGATTTGCATCTTTAAAGACCACATTCTTGTAAATTTTTAAGTCTTTTATTAAAACTAAATTTTTTATATCTGGCTTTTCTATAGCGTAACTAAAATTGGTAGCTAATAGATAAATAAATATTGTTAATAATTTCATAGTAAATATGTATAATTAATTATCATGGTAAAAAATAAAAACAATAAAGCAATATGGGGTTCAAGGATAAAAATGGGTGCTTCAAAATTATTTCAAAAAATTGGTACCTCAATAGATATTGACAAAAACCTATTCAACGAAGACATTTTGGGTTCAATCGCACATGTTGAGATGTTATTTAAACAAAAAATCATTTCTTTTAGGGTTAAAAATAAAATTATTTATGGACTAAATAAAATAAAAAAAGAAATCTTAAAAAATAAATTTGAATATAATAAGAAATATGAGGACATTCATATGAATATTGAAAAAAGATTATTTCAAATTATAGGTGACGAAGCTGGATATGTTCACACTGCAAGATCTAGAAATGATCAAGTAATCACTGACTTTAAAATGTGGACTACATCTGCAACTAGAAAAATTAATAAAAATCTAGATAATATAATAAAAACAATCCTCAAAGTTTCAGAAAATAATGTTGAAACTATTATGCCTGGATTTACACATTTAAAGAATGCCCAGGCAGTATCATTTGCACACTACTTAATGTCTTATGTGGAAATGTTCATTAGAGATAAAAAAAGATTTTCTTACAATCTAGAAAGTTTATCAGAGTGTCCTCTTGGTGTTGCAGCTTTAACCGGAACTTCTTTTAATATTGATAGAAATTTTACTTCAAAAAAATTAGGCTTTAAAAAACCTACAAATAACTCAATAGATACAATTGCTGATAGAGATTTTGTTTTAGATTTTTTATATAGCGTGTCAGTTTGTTCTATGCATATTTCAAGAATCGCTGAAGAACTTATTATTTGGAACTCTGATGGTTTTAATTTTATTACGCTGTCAGATAAAGTTGTTACTGGATCTTCAATAATGCCTCAAAAAAAAAATCCTGATTTATTAGAATATTTAAGAGGAAAAACTGGTACAACTTATGGAAACTTATTTTCTATGCTGACAATACTGAAGGGTCTTCCTATATCTTACTTTAAAGACCTTCAGGACGATAAAGAGATTCTATTTAAATCAAATGAAATTTTAAATAATTGTATTGCAATTCTTAATGAAGTGTTAAAAAATTTAAAACCTAACAAACAACAAATGTTAGCTCTTGCAAACTCTGGTTATATTACAGCTACAGATTTAGCAGATTATCTAGTTAAAAATCATTCCATGCCATTTAGAAGTGCCTATCAAACCACTACTTTGATTGTTAATTTTGCAGAAAAGACAAAGAAAAAACTAAATGAACTTAGTATTGGTGAATTGCAAAAAATTGAACCAAAACTCACAATTGAAGTATTAAAAGTTTTTAACCTAAAAAACTCAGTAAACTCGAAAAAATCTTATGGTGGAACATCTTTTGATAATATTAAAAAAATGATAATAAAATATAAAAAGATATAAATGATAAAAAAATTAATTTTAATTTCTATATTTTGCTCTTTGCTGCTCTCCTGTGGTAAAAAGGGTGATCCTACATACAATGCTACTAAAAATAATACTTTTATATTTAAGATTTGATGAGGTATATTAATAAAATCCTTACAATTGAAAAAATTAGAGTTCAGGATATTGCTAAAAAATTTGGTACACCTGTTTATTGTTATTCATATAAACAACTAAAAGAAAATATCAGTAATTTTAAGAAAAATTTTAACTCTTTTTCTCCCTTAATATGCTTTGCTGTTAAGTCCAATACCAATGTAAGTATAATTAAAGAAATTAGAAAGTTGGGACTGGGTGCAGATGTCGTTTCGATGGGTGAACTAATGGTTGCACTTAAAGCTGGTATAAAACCAAAAAAAATTGTTTTTTCAGGAGTTGGTAAAACAGCAGCTGAAATAAATTATGCAATTGATAAAAAAATATTATTGATTAATGCTGAATCTAAGAGTGAAATTATTGAAATTGAAAGAATTGCAAAATCAAAAAACAAGATCGTAGATATTGGTATCAGATTAAATCCAAATACAGATGCCAAAACACTAAAACAAATTTCAACCGGTAAAAAAGAGAATAAATTTGGTGTCGATGAAAAAACTTTTTTTAAATTAGTTAATTATTCTAAAAACTCCAAAAGTATCGATCTTAAATGTTTAAGTGTTCACATAGGGAGTCAAATTTTAGATCATAAACCTTATGAAAAAATGCTTGATGTGGTCGATAAAATTGTCAAAAAGAGTAATTACAGGTTCGATTTTATTGATCTTGGTGGAGGCATGGGAATTTCCTATGAAAATAATAAAAAAAAACTTAATTACAAAAAATATAACATCGCGATTAAAAGGTTCTTAAAAAATCATACATCTAAAATTATATTTGAACCTGGTAGATCAATAGTAGGAAATATAGGTTCGCTAATTTCAAAAGTTATTTACATAAAAGAAAATAATAAGAAAGATTTTATTATACTAGATGCAGCTATGAATGATTTAATGAGACCAGCATTATATGGTGCAAATCATAAAACCCTACCTGCATTTAAAACAAATCAAATTTCACAAAAAACTTATGACTTTGTTGGGCCAATTTGTGAAAGTACTGATAAATTTACAACTTTAAAAAAATTCCAAAAATTAAAAGAAAAAGATCTAATTATAATGTGTGATGTTGGTGCGTATGGAATGTCATTAAGTTCAAATTATAATGTTAGACCAAAACCAATTGAAATATTAATCAAAGGTTCAAAAATTAATATTATTAAGCAAAGACAAAAACTCAAAGACCTAATCTAATTTTTGATTAAAATGATAAGAAATTTTTTATTTTCTTCTTTCTTTTTTTTAGGAATTTTTTTTGTTTCTATAATATTCATTCCTGCATTTTTCTTACCTCAAAAAATAGTCTTGTTCGGTGGAAAAATTATGGGTTATTGGGCATCTTTTTGTTTAAGATTTTTTTTATCAACAAAAATAATTATTAAAGGTAAAGGTAATATAATTAACAATAAAAAATTCTTTATTGCTGCATCGCATCAATCAATGTTTGAAGCATTTTTTTTACAAACAATTTTTAATTCTCCAGTTTTTATCCTAAAAAAGGAATTACTAATGATACCAATATTTGGTTGGTATCTTAAAAAGGTTGGCTCAATATCAATTAAAAGAAACAGAGTTTCAAAAGAAAACCTTGGGTTTTTTGATGATATTTTAAGGTTAATTAATTCATCAGCCAGACCTTTAATAATTTTTCCACAGGGCACGAGACTACTACCTGAAGATAGAGTTCCGTTTAAAAGGGGTGTAAGTAAAATCTATGAAAAGTTGAAAATACCATGTCAACCAATAGCAATTAATTCTGGCTGCACTTGGCCAAAAAATGGTCCTAAAAAAATTAATAAAATTTTAACAATTTCAATTTTAAAGCCAATTGAACCTGGGCAAAATAAAGCACTTTTCTTAAAAAATTTGCAGGATATTATTTATTCTGAGTTAGATATTCTAAATTAGCCCTTCATAGGCATTACAACAAAAATACTATCAAAATCACCCGGGTCTTTGATTAGGGCTGGAGAACCAGTATCATTAAAAAAAATTTCTATCTTGTTTCCATCTAGTTGGGAGGCTACGTCAATTAAATACCTTGAATTAAAGCTAATTTCTAGATCATGCTCAAAACTAACATTCAAACTTTCTTTTCCATCTCCACTATTAGTGTTGTTAACAGAGAGATTTAAAACATCTTTTGATAAATTGAACTTTACTCCATCTTTTTTATCCATTGAAACTGAAGCTACTCTATCTACTGAGTCCAAAAACAACTTTAAATCTATTTCTAATTTTTTTTGATTATTTTTGGGTATTACCTGATTATAATTTGGAAATTTACCATCAATTAACTTAGAAATTAAAATACTATTATTTAGTTCAAATTTAATTTTTGATTTTACATTCGAAATTTTAACATCACCATCGTAGTTCTCTAATAAAGAACATAATTGAAATATTGTCTTTTTAGGTAGTATAATTGGTTCAAATTCTATCTTCTGTTCTAGCCTTATTTTGGATATTGACATTCTATGACTGTCTGTAGCTACAGCCGTTAAGAAATTTTTATCCTCTATCTGAGTTTGATGAAAAAAAATTCCACTTAAGTAATGTCTAGTTTCGTCATTCGAAACAGAAAACTTGCATTTATTTAATAATTTCAATAATTGTTTTGATTTTATAGAAAATTCATTTTGAGTAAAATTTTCATCTGTTAAAGGAAACTCAGATGCACTGATACAATTTAAGTTAAAAACAGATTTTTCTGACTCTAGTTGGAGTTTGCTCATATCCGTTAAAGATAGATTAATTTTTTTGCCTGAAGAAAACTTTCTTATGATGTCATACATAGTTGAAGAGGTTGTAGTCGTACTTCCTTCTTCTGTAATTTCAACATTATTAATTTGATGAATGAATATTAAATCCAAGTCAGTAGCAGTAATAGTTAAATTTGAATTATTAGCCTTTAATAAAACATTTGATAAAATTGCAAGCGTACTCCTTTTTTCAATTACGCCTTGGCAGTAATTCAGAGCTTGTTGTAGATCTTGTTGATTAACGTTAAATTTCATTTTCTTTATTATACAATATCTGATTTTTTAGGTTATTAATATTGTTAGTCATTTCTGGATCTTTTTCCTTCAATTTTTCAATTGTTTTAACTGAATGTATAATTGTTGTGTGATCTCTATTAGAAAATTCTCTACCTATTTCAGGTAAAGATTTTGATGTTAAAATCTTAGTTAAATAGATTGCAATTTGCCTTGGCCTCACAAGATATCTTGATCTTCTAGAAGAAAGCATCTCATTTTTACTTATTTTAAAGAATTTACATACCATCGACTGTATCAAGTCAATTGTTACTTTATTTTCACCTATATTTAATAAATCTTTTAAAACTACCTTAACCTCAGATAAATTTGGAACTTTATTATATATTCTTGAGAAAGAGACAACTCTATTAATGGCTCCAACTAACTCTCTAATGCTTGTTGTAATTTCAGTGCTAATAAATTTTTGTATTTCTTCAGAGATATTTATTTGGTTAGAATAAAAAAGATTCAGTTCTTCAGTTTTTTGTTTAACTATCTTGCTTCTAAGTTCAAAGTCAGGTTTTTGAATATCAACAACTAGACCGCCTGCAAATCTTGATTTAATTCTATCTTGAATTCTAGATAGTTTGTTTGGAGCTCTATCTGCAGAAATTATTACTTGTGATCCTTTGTCCAACAAAGCATTAAATGTATGAAAAAACTCTTCCTGCATTGCCTCTTTGCCATTCATGAACTGGATGTCATCTATTAACAAGATGTCTGTATTTCTAAAGTATTCTTTAAATTTTACCATATCGTTAGATTTAATAGATTTAACAAACTGATACATAAATCTTTCAGCTGAAATAAACATAACTTTATTTTTTTCTTTTAATGAAAGACCAATTGAATTTAATAAATGAGTTTTACCCATTCCAACGCCCCCATAAATATAAAGTGGGTTATAATGAGAAATATTTTCTGAGACCTTTAAAGAAGCTTCGTACGCTAGTTTGTTACTTGTTCCAGTTATAAAATTATCAAATCTTTTATTGGGATCAATTCTATTATATTGCAGGTATGTATCTTTGATAAATGAAACATTTTCATTATTCATGCTTGACCGAATATTGTCTTCAGCCTCATTGATAGAATTTTTTTCAACAATTTTGAATTCAATTCTTGTCAAATCTTTTTTATATGATTTAACAATTTGTAAAATTTGATCTAAATATCTTGAGGTAATCCAATCTCTTATAAATCTAGTTGATACAGATAGTAGAACATAGTTATTAATCTCTTCTACAAAATCTATCTTTCTTAGCCAGCTTTCATATATATCGCTACCCAATTTATTCTTCATATCTTTTTGGATAACAGCCCAATCCAGATCTTCGGAGGATATGTTCTTTAGGTTCTGGGTTGTATTGTTATTAGACATAAACTTGTAGGAATAAAGTTAGTTAGAACCAAAACAAATAATTTGCAATAATTAATTTTATAAAAATAAAAATAAATAAACTTATTAAGTGAATCTATTTTAACAGAAATTATTACTTACAGAATATTTTTATTTAAATATTAATTTTTTTGAAAAAAGATTTTACAATTTTAAAATCTATGAGTGTGCAATATATAAATTATAAGTTATATTTTTATACCAAATCTATATGTAGTAAATTATATCTAAAAATTTTTCCATCTTGTGTTATCACTTCTGGTTGAAGTTTTTAACAACTAGGGGTAGTTATTTATAGAGCGGAGATTTTCTTTGTAATTCTTGAAACGTTTCTTGCAGCATTAGCTTTTTTAATAATTCCAGTCTTTGCAACCTTCATTAATTCAGAATTCAACTTCGGTAAGAACTTTAAAGCTTCTTCTTTTTTGTTTTCTTCAAGAAGAAGGTTCATTTTTTTTATAGCATTTCTATATTTGCTCTTACGAGCCTTATTAACCAGTGTTTGTGTAACAATTTTTCTAATTCTTTTAATTGCTGATTTTGTGTTTGCCATAAGCGCAGTGGTATAGCTTGAGAATTTATACCGGTCAATAGAATAATTGGCTATTTTTGGCAGGTATTACAAAAAAAAGTTGATCTATTAGATATAAATATTTTCTTTATTTTGCCTTCACATTTGCTTCTGAGGCAATTTAGATTTTCTCTTTGATATACTTTAAATTCTTTTTGAAAGTTACCGCTTTTTCCAGTTGTGTCTCTAA
>CAJQSG010000052.1 GCA_905612525.1 uncultured Candidatus Pelagibacter sp.
TAATTCATTCCATTCTCGTTTAGATAAACCAGAACTATCAACTTTAACATCTTCACCTTTAATAAGTTTTTGAATAATAATTTTTCCTTTTGCAGAAACTTCTGTACCACCTACTCTGTAATCCATAAATGCATCATAAGTTATTGGAACCCATTTTTTAACAGTATCTAGCATGATATCTGCATATACTCTTATTTCATATTGTGCATGGCTATCAGCTCTTAATCTTAAAAAATTCATCAAGTTTAATAAATCTGTTTTCCAGTACCATTGAGTGTAAGTGTTTAAAGTTAAGTTCATTCTTGCAAGTTCTCTTGCTAAACCTTTTTTATTTTCATCAATTATTGATCCATCAAATCTCTCGTTCAACATCATCTCATAATTATCATAAGTTCTATCAGCATCATTTTTTAAAAGTTCTAATACTTCTTTTGCTTGTTCACCTTCAATAACATCACCTCTTCCCTGTCTATTACTTGAAGACTGTGCTGCTAGATTTTCTGCTGATGGTAAATAAAATTCTTTATCTAAAATAGAATACCTTGCTGAGTATTCATTAACATTTGCTGTTCTATGTCTTATCCATTGACGGGCAATAAAAATTGGAAGTTTAACGTGATATTTAATTTCACACATTTCAAATGGAGTGCTATGCCAATGTCTCATTAAATATTTAATTAGACCTGCGTCTGTTGAAACTTGTTTAGTACCTTTTCCATAAGAAACTCTAGCTGATTGAACAATTGATGTATCATCACCCATATAATCAACTACTCTTACAAAGCCATGGTCTAGTGCTGGCATTGCCTCATAAAGAATATTTTCAAGCGCAGGCGCTGTAACTCTTCTTGTTTGATTTTGTTGAGACTGTTGGTCTTTAATTTCTTGTTCTTGTTCTTTAGTTAATTTCATGTTTTTTTTTGAATTTTTTTTATTGAATCTCTCTCAAATGCTTTTATATTAATACTGTTGGCTTGCCAACTACGACGATAAACGAATTTCGTAATAACCATTACGGACGTGGGGGCAGTACCCACCACCTCCAAAATTACAACTTATGGGGGTGAAATAGGATCGACGGGTGACTAAAGGCTATTCTTTCGTTCGGGATTGTTCCACCGCAACGGGCTAAACTTTAAATGCTAACGAAAGTTACGCTATTGCTGCATAATTAACTTAGGTTAATTATAGAAGCACGGTCCGGGGCACCGGGTAACAGAACGCCCCTTCACACTCTCATACTTCTCTTTATTTATAATGCTGATTGGTGTTTAGATTGCTTTTGTACGTAGTTGGTACGTAATTTTAATTATTGTTCTATCACAGAAAAAACATAACAGGCTTCCATCAGTTCTATTTTTTTCTTCTTTTTTAAATCTTCTCTATTGCGGTACATAACCCAACAACCTTCTAAAGCAGCATTAACAGCTTCCTCTTCAATTATTTTTGTTCTTTTTATAAAGACATTTTCATCTACTTTGTTTTTAACAATAACCAACCATTCTGCATAAGCGTTCCCACCCAACAACAAACCCAGAACCAGGATCCCTAAGAGTTTTTTCACTAATTTAGAAGTATATTCTTAGCTTTTATAAATTCTTCTTTTGTTAAAGTGCCTTCAGCATAAAGGTTTTTTAATGTAGCTAGTTTTTCTACAATGTTTTCGTCTTTAATAATCATTGAATTTGTGGACGCACCTTTCCATACTATCTCGTCATTAATTGCATATAAATAACATTTTTCTTTCTTGTTATTAGTCATACATTCTGCAATAGCCATTGCTTTTACTTTTTTAATCATGCCTTCTTGTGACGTAGTTGCAGCCATATCACCTGAGTTACTTCCATCTGAAGATATTGCAAAATAAATACTAAAACTTTTTTCATTTTTATTATCTTTATAAGTAGTTAAATACTCTTGAAATTTATCTTTAGTATTTTCACTTAATGATACTGGTCCATTACCAATTTCAATAGATACATCCTTCCAGCTTACAAAATTTTTATTACCTGTTGTAATATAATAATTTTCAGGAATTGAATCCCAGTTCCATACAATTTGGACTCCTCTGGCAAAAACCTTACATCCTTCCTTCTTAGCTTTTTTTTTACAGGCTTTTAATGCTTTTTTTTCTGCAAGTTGGTAATTTTTGAGATCATTTTTACCCTTAATTGCTTGCCAGTCATTTGCTCCATCAGGATGAATTGCAAATACAAATTTGTATTTTTGATCGTTAATTACATGGTTTGCATAATCTGCAAATCTTTTTTCAAAGCCTTTTGGAAATTTAATAGGACCAGAACCTTCATCTTTACTGAATGCATTCCCACTTAACAACAAACCCAGAACCACTATCCCTAAAAGTTTTTTCATGAACCAAGATCCTAGCACAAAAATCCCATACGTAATACATACGTAATTCAGTTCAAACTTTTGATAATTTCTAGATTAAGTTGCATCAACATCATTGCAAAATAAGGATTATAGAAGCACGGTCTGGGGCACCGGGTAACAGAACGCCCCTTACCACTCTCTTACTTCTCTTTATTTATAATGCTGATTTGTGTTTAGATTAGTTTTGATCGTACCCTGATCGTAATTTTATCTAACAGTAATTGTGTCTTCCAGTCTATTTGCATTATCTGAACAAGGTTTTTTAAAACATGTACAGAATTCTATATTGGTAGCTCCAGAATAGGACCAATAACTGTCTCTTGGGTATACAGCCCACACCAAACCCTGCCTAGCATCAGATTTACATTCTGGTGCATACCCTGAAGAAATTTTACCATTTCTCATCCAACCAGTTTTACCATCTCTAAACCAACCATTATTATACAAATCAATATTCACATGGCCTTGAAAAAAATTCATTAGACTTTTATCGTAGCATGGCACATCATTTATAGTTTGTTTGTCCCATTCATTTTTTAATTTAACTGTATTTGATATGTTGCACATGGCTGCCACCTCTGCTGATTTTTTTATTATTATTTTAAAATGAGACTTTAGAACACTAACTTTAGCACTGGCAGTATACCCATTATAAGCAACCACTCCTACTGCAGCGAGGATACCGATGATAGCTACAACGACTAGGAGTTCTATTAGGGTGAAGGCTTTACGGTTCATACAGAACCTTAACACAAATAATCTGATCGTAATATGATCGTAATTCAGTAACAACTTCTGCCTTTTGATAAAGCAACATCGTTGCAAAATAAGGATTATAGAAGCACGGTCTGGGGCACCGGGTAACAGAACGCCCCTTACTACCCTTCTAGTATTCTTTATTTATAATGCTGATTGGTGTTTGAATTATTTTGAGCGTACTCTGGGCGTAATTTTTAGTTTAAAAGTTTCTTTTTAGCCTTTGTGAATTCTTCCTTGGTTAAAACACCAGATTTATATAATTCACCTAAAGCTTTTAGCTGCTCAGTTAAATCACCATCATTCGACAGACTACTTTTTGTTTTTTGAGTTTGCATATTTGTTGAAAACATGGGTTTTGTCATTTTATCAAAGTTGCTATTGAATTTAGAGCAATTGACGTAGCATGCAGATATAAATGCATAGGTTTTATCATTATGTTCAGCTAAAAAAAGATTGAGCATTACATCCAGTTTAATTGGACCCATAATCCATATCATTTTACCACTGCTCTTTAAAAATAAATTATCATACTCATTTTTTGCTATAACAAATTTATTAAGATTTATAGTCATACTCTCGTTTATCGGTATGCTTTTATTATTACTAGACAATGCTGTCATCTGCTTTCTAATTTCTTTTGTGGCTACCTTAAGTTCTTGACTATTCATATTTTTAAGTTCGTTAATCATGTCAGCTATTTCATCACCCTCTTCTTCTGCAGACAACTTCAACAAACTTTCATTTAAGACAAATGCGTATGTAATAAAGTCAATCTTCTCTTTTTTCATAATTTTTTTTGCTTCAGAAATCATCCATTTTCCAGCTTTAACCTCATCTTGGAAATTTTTTCTTTCTAACTTTTTCATTATTGACTGAACATATTCATTATCCATTGGGTCTTCTCCATCCAAAATTGCTTTTTCAAGATCCACATATTTACTTGGCCCAATCAAATATAAATCCATTTCTAATCCTTCATAATCTTCCAAGAATTCTTCAATAGGCTGTCTTACCTCTTCATTGTCGTATTTAATAAACTTATGACTAGATGGAACCTCTATTTGTATTTTGTTTTCTATATTAAGAATTTTGGCTGGTAAAGTATTGCACCACAACAAACCCAGAACCACGATCCCTAAAAGTTTTTTCACCATTTATTATTGCACATACTTTTTTAATAGTTTTTCTATAATTTCTTGCTCTTCGACTGATAATTCAGAATTGCCCATAAGTATTTTTGCACTTTCAGTTTGTACAATAGTCTTCATCAGCATAACCCTCACCTGCTTATTTTTAATGTCAACCTGTTTCAAGATATCTTCTATTTCATTATTTGAGCTATCATTAATTTTATTCAAAAGTTCTTTGGGAATTTCTTTAGTCATAAATTTAGGCCATTTAACATCTGCATAAACGTTACCACCTAACAACAAACCCAGAACCACGATCCCTAAAATCTTTTTCATGAACCAAGATCCTAGCACAAAATCCTACGACGTAATACCGACGTAATTTCGTTCAAACTTTTGATGGTTTCTTCATTGGGCTGTAACAACATCGTTGCTAAATAAGGATTATAGAAGCACGGTCCGGGGCACCGGGTAACAGAACGCCCCTACTAATTAATAAACTTATTTAAGTCTGGTTTAAAATATTTTGGCCCCTTCATAACTTTTCCTGATTCACTATATATAGGCTTACCATCCTCACCCAACTTACTCATATTTGAGCTTTGAACTTCATCAAAACATTCATCAAGATTAATGCCCAATGCGTGCCCAGCTCCATAAGTCACGTATAATATATCTGTTAAAGCATCAGCAACTTCTAAAAGGTCTTTGTTTTTCATTGCAGCTTTAAGTTCCTCTAACTCTTCTTTAATTAACTCATATCTAAGGTTATTAATCTTATCGGTGCTAAAAGATGCTTTAGTTTTGACCTCTTGACCAAAAGTTTCCATGAAAGTTTTTACTTTTTTAAAATTTGACATTTAGCTCCTGTAAGTTTTTAAAATTTAATATATAAGTATATTAATTTATTAATTATATATTAACCAATGAAATTAAGAAAAGAATACGACAGTATAGGAAGTGTTAATGTGCCTAACGACAAGTATTGGGGCGCATCAACAGAAAGATCTAATAAATTTTTTAATATTGGGAAAATCTTAGTCAATATTTCTATAATAAAATCTATCGCAATCATCAAAAGATCAGCTGCTTTAGTTCATTATAAAGAAAAGCAAATTAATAAAAGAATAACTAATTTGATAATAAAAGCTTCAGATGAGGTTATTAAAGGGAAATTAGATAAAAATTTCCCTTTAAAGGTTTGGCAAACAGGATCAGGCACTCAAACAAATATGAATGTTAATGAAGTGATAGCAAATAGGGCAATTGAAATAATGGGAGGAAAAAAGGGTTCAAAAAAACCAGTTCACCCTAATGATCATGTGAACAAATCCCAATCAACAAATGATGTTTTTCCTACAGCAATGCATATATCTGTAGCTCAAGAAAGTGTATCTAAATTATTACCTAGTTTAAAAATTTTAGAAAAAGAATTAGCAAAAAAATCTAAGGAATTTAAAAAAATTATAAAAATTGGTAGAACTCATTTACAAGACGCAACACCATTATCGCTTGGACAAGAGTTTTCAGGGTACCAAGTTCAATTAAAAAAATGTATTGAAAGAATAGAACTTGCTCTTAAAGAAATATATTTTCTTGCACAAGGTGGAACAGCTGTTGGCACTGGAATTAATTCTAAAAAAGGGTTTGATAAAAAAATTGTTAAAGAAATAGCAAAATATACAAAAATACCCTTTAAATCAGCACAAAATAAATTTGCAGAATTAGCTGCTCACGATTCTATTGTAAACTTCTCAGGAACATTGAATACATGCGCTGTTGCATTAATGAAAATATCAAATGATATAAGATTTTTAGGATCAGGACCTAGGGCTGGATATGGTGAATTAATACTTCCAGAAAATGAACCCGGTTCATCTATTATGCCTGGAAAGGTTAATCCTACTCAATGTGAGGCGGTTACAATGGTTTGTGCTAAAGTAATCGGTAATCATGCAGGAATTACGGTAGCTGGTTCTCATGGACACTTTGAATTAAACGTATTTAAACCAATGATTGCACATAGTGTGCTTCAATCAATAGACCTTATTGCTGATAGTACTAAAAATTTTGCTCACTATTGTGTTAAAGGTATTAAAGCTAATAAAAAAAGAATTAAAGAACATTTGGATAATTCCTTGATGCTAGTAACAGCTCTAGCGCCTTATATTGGATATGACAATGCTGCAAAAATTGCGAAAATGGCTTTGAAAAATTCAACTACATTAAAATATGAAACTCTTAAAACAGGTCTTATTAAAGAAAAAGATTATGAGAGAATAGTAGATCCTAAAAAAATGATCTACCCCTCGTAGATTTCAAATAAAGCATTCAATAAACGCCTACTTTTATTAAAATTATTAAAGTTATTATCACTAAAACCATCAATAATTCTTAATATTTCATCACTTACCTCTTTGTTATCAATTTTAATATTATTAAATTTAAATTGACCAGTCAAAAAAACATAATCTAAATTAATTAGAATATTATTGATTGGTTTTCTAAATTTCACATTAGTCTGAAGCAACGAAAATAATTCATCGGAGTTATTTATATCAATTATAATATCAGAATTTAAAGTTAACATACTAGTTTTAACAAATAAATTGCTATTCTCCAATTCAAGTGAGCCTATTTTTGTATTAATTAATCTTGTTTTATTGAAGTTTATTCTTCCATTAATAATATCAAAATTAATCTTTGCGTTTTGAAAAATTTCTCCTCTTACATCTGAAGAAGTAACTATAGAGGTGTTTACACTTATATTATCATTAAATAATAATTTTGTTTTAACTAGATCAGTTAAAATAGAACTATTATTTAATATTTTAGATATGTTAGATATTTTATAGTTTCCTAAATTAATATTCAAATTTAAATCAAATGGATTAATTGAAAGCTCTCCCTTATAATTAATTTTTGAATTATGTACTCTAGAATTACCAGACTTAAAGATAACTATACCCTCCTCAACGTTATACTCTGTATTGATTGTAGAGTTTAAAAATGAAAGAACATTTTTTCCATTAATAAAATTATTTTTTTCTTTATTAGATTCATTAAAAATATTTAATTTAAGTTTTTTAGTACTGATATTAATTTTTTTGTTTTCTGAGGAGTCAATTTTGTTTTTTAAATCAAAAATGAATGGTACTTTAAACATCTCAGCTTTTAATTGAAATAAAT
>CAJQSG010000053.1 GCA_905612525.1 uncultured Candidatus Pelagibacter sp.
GAAAAAATATAAAGAGGGTGATGTAATTATTATTCGTTATGAAGGTCCAGTAGGCGGTCCTGGTATGAGAGAAATGCTGTCAACAACAGGTGCTATTTATGGTCAAGGTATGGGTGAGAAGGTTGCTCTAATTACTGATGGTAGGTTCTCTGGTGCTACGAGAGGTTTTTGTGTAGGTCATGTTGGACCTGAGGCGGCCTTAGGCGGCCCTTTAGCTTTATTACGTAATGGAGACATTATTGATATCGATGCTAAAAAAGGTACTATTAACGTTAGATTAACTAAATCACAATTAGCTATAAGACGTAAACAATGGAAAGCAAAAAAATCAAGCTTTGGATCTGGAACTATTTGGAAATATGCTCAAACAGTAGGTCCTGCTTATTTAGGTGCACCAACACATCCCGGTAAAAGAAAAGAAGTAAAAGTTTATGCTGATATTTAATGAAAATTAGACCCGTTATTTTATGTGGCGGTGCCGGAACAAGACTTTGGTCACAATCTAAAAATAATTTAGCAAAACAATTCATTGATTTTGGTGGATGGAGTTTATTAGAAAAAACTTTAGAACGAGTTAAAAGTCCAACTTTTGATTATCCAATTATCAGTACAAACGCTAAGTATTTAAAATTAGTAAAAAGTTACTTAAAAAAGTTTAAAGTTAAAAACTATAAAATAGTACTAGAGCCGTCTAAAAGAAATACTGCACCAGCAATTCTAGCTTCAGCATTAATTAAAGATATTCCAAACGAACAACCTCTGATGTTTTTTGCAGCTGATCATTTGATAGAAAAAGCAAGTATTTTTAATAAAGCTATAAATAAAAATAAAGACAATTTAACTGATCAAAATATATTTATTTTTGGCATTAAACCAACAGCTCCTTCTAGTGAATATGGTTATTTTATAACAAAAAAAGTTAAAGAAAATATTAATAAAGTAACTAGATTTATTGAAAAACCAACTGAAGCTAAGGCTAAACAAGTGATTAAACAAAAAGGGTATTGGAACTCTGGAATGTTTTTTTTAAGAAAAGATTCAATAATAAATAACTTTAAAAAGTACCAACCAACAATATATAAAAATTGTGTTAATGCTGTTTCAAAGGCGAGACTTAAAGATAACACTTATTATCTAAATAAAACTTCTTTTGAGAAAGCTACTGCTAAATCTTTTGATTATGCAATTTTAGAAAAAACGAAACAAATTAATGCAATTAAATTAGATATTCCTTGGTCAGATCTTGGTAGTTGGAAAGAGATCTTAAAAATGTATGACAAAAATAAGAATAAATATTATAAGAAAAAAAATGTTTATTACAGACCATGGGGTAGGTATGTTAATTTATTTGAAGGTAAAGGTTTCTTGATTAAAGAATTATTTGTTAAACCAAAAGGTGTATTAAGTTTACAAAAACATCACCATAGATCAGAACACTGGTTGGTTACTCAAGGAACACCAAAAATTACACTTAACAAAGATAGTTTTTCTAAAAAACAAAACGATCATATTTTCATTCCATTAGAGGCAGTTCATAGAATTGAAAATTCAGGAAACAAACCAGTTAAAATTATTGAAGCTCAAGTTGGATCAATATTAAAAGAAAGTGATATTGTAAGGTTTCAAGATATATATGGCCGTATTAAATAAACCCAATACATTAAAATAACTAATAATTTAGAAAAATCCGTTTGGAATAATGATGTAGTGAATTGCTAATACAATTGCCACAGATACAGTTAATCCCAAAGTCATTTTAAGAAAATCTTTACCAATAAGTGGGAAAACATATTTAAATTTGTAATCACTATTCATTGAAGCAATTGCTAATTCTCTTCCACATAATAGTCCTACAAAAACCCATGTTGTAGACATTGGTAAGTCATTAAGTTCTTTAAAGTAATAAAGAACGCCAGCGTAAATAATATTTATTATTGTTGCAGATCTTGCATATCTTGTACCAGTCTTTTCTAAAACGACTTTTTGGATAGCTCCACCATGAATATAAAAAATATAAAATAGTAGTATTGTAAAGTAACCAAGAACAATTAATAATAATGATACATCTAATTGTCTTGGTAGATATACAGCTATATTAGCCACATCATGAGATAACCAAGCCCACCACAATAAACCCGAAGTAAACCATACTGAATTACGCCAGAAACCAATCCATTTATCTTCAACCTCATCTAATTTTTCGTTAATAAATTTTGAAATAATAATCCAACAAATGTAAGCAGCTATTGCAGCAAGACCATAACCAACAACACTTTTCATTAACATTTTTTCAAGAACAACAGTTGATGCAAAAGCAGATAAGACTAAGAAAGTAGTAGAAACGGGTATTCCAAATCTTGTCAATACCAAAAGAATTGCTGGTGCAACAGCGTGATACCACTGAATTTCTTGAAAAGGTATTTGAGTTAATCTTCCATACGAGATATCACCATCATTACTGTGCCAGCCCCAAGTAATTGCAAGGATCAGTACAAATGATGCTGCACTTGCAAGTGTATACCATTTAAACCATTTTTGTTTTGAGGCAATAAAAGTACCCAATGTTTGAATTGAGTCATTTGCTATTACACTATATCCAGCTAATGCAAATCCAATGATAGTATATAAAAGCGTAAATTCCATTTTTTTTATTTTTTCTTAATCAATGATTCTTCGTCTTGACGATGATTTAATATGTGTATGAAATTATATCTACAATTAAATTTAATAAGATAATTTTTAGTTAGCAGATTCATCGTTAATTATATTAATTAGTAACTTTGTCTAGTTGTAAAAAATTTAAATACAACTTGTAATATTAGTATTAACTTAAAATATAACTTTATAAATTCCTAATAAGAACAGTGGTATCTGTAGCCCAAAGTTAGTTAATATAGCTTTATCCTTTGATATAAAACCAGCTATTGTCCAACCAATAACACCCAGTCCATGAAAGTAAATATTGATAGGGTAGATGTTTAGATTGGTTAATAATATTCCTGTTAATACTAAAGCTGTACTAATCCATTTTAAGTATTTTTTTATAAACATAATCTCCTCTGTATGTAAGTTTTGTTATTAATTTATTACAATTATAGAGGAAACAAAAATCTTTATTACAAAGGGTATTGACATAATAAAGTGTTATGTTATAACATCACATAATGAATAATAATGACATTGTTTTTGATATAATTAAAAAATCCAAGAAGCATTTAACTGCTTATGAAATATTAGATAAATTTCAAAAATTTAAGAAGATACAACCGATGGCTGTTTACAGATCTTTAAAAAAACTAATAGAAGAAGATAAGATACATAAATCCAATCAAAATAAGACTTATGTATTGTGCAGTCATGAACATGTTAAGCATAATCCATCTATAGCTATTTGTAGAGATTGTGGAGACACAGAAGAACTTAATTCAGAATTATTTGAAACAATATTTAAAAAAAACCCAATAAAAAAATATGACTTCAGCAAGTTTCAACTTGAAGTCTCAACAATATGTAGGAGATGTAACTAATGGAACACGCACACGAATTACCAGAATTTCTTCATTTTTTAGAAGAACTAATAGAAGAATATGGAATATTAAGAGGCTTTATCTTTGGCTTTATACATACATTAATTCCATTAATTGGTTTTTATTCAGGTTGGAGTATCAACCGTTTTTTAAAATTGGTTTCTAACGGTGCAATTGCTGGAATTATTGGAATAGTTTTAGCTCATATTATAGCCGACTTTATAGCAGCGATGCTTGATCCTAACTTAAAAAGTGCAGCTTATGGAATTGTTCTTGGTGGATTCTTACCTCTATTAGCAGTACCTTTTTTAGAAAAGTATGTAACTAAAAGTCAGTATCATAATGTGGTAGGTGATCACGAAGATTTAAAAAAGGATTTGAAAAGTAAACATAAATAATATTTAATAGTTTGTGTGAATACAGTTTCCTTAACTTTAAATGAAATATTAAAATTAGCTAAAAAAACATTATTAGCTAATGGTTGTGATGAGGAAAATGCCAGTATTTTAGCAGACACAATCATGAGAGCTGAAAGAGATGGCTCTGTATCACATGGTTTATTTAGACTGCCAGCTTATGTAGCTGGTTTAAAAAGCAAAAAAATTAATGGTAAAGCAAGACCAGAATTAGAAAATGTAGCCCCAAGTATTATTAAAGTATTAGGTAACAATGCCGTTGCACCAATGGTTTTAAGTTTAGGACTACCAGCAGTTATTGATTTAGCTAAAAAAAATGGTGTAGCAGTTCTTGCTATAAAAAACTCTCATCACATGGCTGCTCTATGGCCTGAAACAGAAGCTATAGCTGAGGCAGGACTTGTTGGAATAGCTTGTACTTCTTATAAGCCAGCTGTTGCCCCAGCAGGTGCTACAAAACCTTTGTATGGAACAAACCCAATATCTTTTGCATGGCCAAGACCAGGTAAAACTCCTGTTGTCTATGATATGGCAACAGCTTCAATGGCTATGGGCGAAGTTCAAATTGCAAAAAGAGAAGGACATAAAGTACCCCTTGGAACAGGTTTAACTAAAGAAGGTAAAGAAACAACTGATCCTGGAGAAATTGCTGATGGTGGAGTTATACTTCCTTTTGGAGGCTATAAAGGATCTAGTATAGCAATGATGGTAGAATTACTTGCTGGTGCATTAATCGGTGAAAATTTTAGTTTTGAAACTGCTGCTAAAGATAATAACGATGGCGGTCCCCCAAGTGGTGGTGAATTTATTATCGCAATCTCACCTGAGAAAATTTCTGGTAAAGGTTGGGACAAGCATGCTGATGAGTTTTTTAGTAAAATGTCAGCTATGGATGGTGTTAGGCTTCCTGGAGAAAGAAGACATAAGAATAGACTAGATAAAGGTCCAAGAAATATTAATGAAGAACTTGTTAATAAAATTAAATCTTTAAGTTAATTCAATTTCAATAGGTGTGTGATCTGAAGGTTTTTCTTTTCCTCTAGGGTCTTTATTAATATTAACATTCTTAACTATATTTAATAAAGAATTTGAAACTAAGAAGTGATCAATTCTTAATCCGTTATTTTTCTGCCAAGCACCCCTCATATAATCCCAATAAGTATAACCTTCTGTTTCACCATGAATATGACGGTAAGCATCATGAAAACCTAGATTAATCATTTCTCTAAATTTTTTCCTTATCTCAAGTCGATATAAAGCGTCATCTTCAAAACCTTTAATATTATAAGCATCCTCTGCTGAAGGAAGAATATTAAAATCACCTGCTAAAATAATATTTTCATTTTTTTTTGAAAGAGTTTTCAGCTGTTTAATTAATGTATCTAACCATTCTTTTTTATAAGTATATTTATCAGTATCTACTGGATTACCGTTTGGTGTGTAAATATTAATCAGTTGAATATTTTTTTTCTTATATTTTAATTCTGCCGAAATAATTCTAGATTGTTTTAACTTATCTTTAATCAAATCTAATCTAACATTTTCTAGTTTGTGTTTAGATATGATTGCAACACCATTATAACTCTTTTGGCCAAATACGTGACTTTCATAATCTAATGCTGAAAAATCATCATACGGAAAAGTTTCATCTTGAGTTTTAATTTCCTGCATCATGACAACATCGGGAGAAAATTTTTGCAAATATTCCTTAACATTTTCAATTCTTGCCCTAACTGAATTAACATTCCAAGATGTTATGATCATTATACTGAGAATGAAACGCCACAGCCGCAAGAAGATTTGCTTTGTGGGTTAGAGATTTTAAATTGATCGCCAATTAGTTCTGAGACAAAGTCTACTTCTGAACCTTTTAATAAGTCTGCTGAAGTTTTATCAATGAGAATATTTTCATGCTTTAAGTCATCTGCTTCTAATTTTTTGTCAAAAGTAAACTCATATTGAAAACCTGAGCAACCACCACCTTTAATAGCGATTCTAAAAAATGACCCTGGATCTTTTTGAGACAACAAATTATTAATCTGTTTTATAGCTTTATCTGTAAATTTAATTTCTTTAATCATATAACAACACTGATATTACTAATATAATATCAATTTATTAAATTTAAAGTATGAATAATTACTCAAATTTAGCTCTATCTAAAAGCAAAGGCCGTATTTTTAAAGAAGCCAATTCACTTTATAGAACACCATTTCAAAGAGATAGGGATAGAATTATTCATAGCGCCTCATTCAGAAGGCTAAAGCATAAAACACAAGTTTTTGTTAATACAGAAGGGGATCACTTTAGAACTAGAATTACTCATTCGATTGAAGTTGCACAAATTGCAAGATCTATAGCTAAACATTTAGGTTTAAACGATGATCTAGCTGAAACCTTAAGTTTGGCGCATGACTTGGGGCATACACCGTTTGGGCATGCTGGAGAAGATGCTCTTAGTGAATGCATGGTTAACTTCGGAGGCTTTGACCACAATCTTCAAACTTTAAGAATAATTATGTTTCTTGAGCATAAATACCTTAAATTTAAAGGCTTAAACTTAACATTAGAAACTTTAGATGGTTTATTAAAGCACAACGGTCCAATTAAGGATCTATCTAAAGTTAATAAGTTGATTGGATTAAAAAGTTTAAAGAATAAAATTAATTTTATTAACTCTGGATCATTGGAGGCTCAAATATCAGCAATCTCTGATGACATTGCCTATAATAATCATGACATACAAGATGGAATCAGAGCCAAAATGTTTAATTTAAACGACTTGATTGAAATTAATTTTTTTAAAGATATTTATAAATCTCACAAAAAAAATATTCAAAATAATAATAAAGATATTTTGATATATCAAATAATACGGGATTCAATTGATTTAATGGTTAGAGATTTGATTAAAAATACTAAAAATAATTTAAAAACTAATAAGATCAAATCTTTAAATGATGTTTATAAATTAGATAATCCTATAGTATGTTTTTCTAGTAAATTTATAAAAATTGAAAAAGAAGTTAGGTTCTTCCTAAGAAGTAAAATGTACAATAACAAGAAAGTATTATTAAAAAATGATCATGGAAAAAAAATTGTTAATAAACTTTTTTATAAAATTAAGAATAAGCCAAAAAAATTCTTAAATGCTGACCAACTAAAGAACGACCCTAAAAGAGCAATTGCTGATTTTATTTCAGGTATGACAGATAGATATGCAATCAATTTAAACAAGAGTATTTAATGAACATTTTTGATCTCTACTTAGATAAAATAATAATTTTGATTAAAAAACTAAATAAAGATGGGTCTTTAGAAATACCTGAAACTTTAAAAGGAATTAATGTAGATATACCACCATCAAATTTTGACTGCGATATATCAACCAATGTAGCCATGGTACTCTCTAAAGTGAATAAAAAATCTCCAATCGATATTGCAAACACCCTAATTGATTTAATTAAAAATGAAGATGAAAAAATTGAAACTATTTCTGTAGTAAAACCTGGATTTATTAATATTAAATTTAAACAAACATATTGGAACAATTTTATTAAAAATGTTAACCAAAATTGCAAAGATTTTGGTGTTAATATAAAAGAAAAAAAACAGAAATATCTTGTAGAATTTGTTTCAGCTAATCCAACAGGTCCTCTTCACGTGGGACATTGTAGGGGTGCAATATTAGGAGATGTAATTTCAAATATATTAATTTTTAACAAACATGATGTTTCGAAAGAATATTATGTAAACGACTATGGTAATCAGATCATAAATTTTACAAAGTCTGTTTTTTTTAGAATTAGAGAAATACTTTTTAATGAAAAATTTCCCATTGAAAATTCAGATTTATATCCTGGTGATTACTTAGTTGATATTGCTAAAAATATTATAGAATCTAACAATGTTTTAAAATTTGATAAATTTGAAGATGTTTCAAAAGAATTAACTTTATTATCAGTCTCAGAATCGTTAAAATTAATTAAAAGCAATTTATCAAATCTTGGAATAGTGCACGATAAATTTACCAGTGAAACTGATATTGTCCTAAATAATGAAGTTCAAAAAGCAATTGACAAATTAATGGATAAAAAACTAGTTTATAGTGGAAAAATTAAGGCCCCTAAAGGTGAGGATGATCAAAACTGGGTCGAAAGAGAGCAACTTTTATTTAAATCAACAGATTTTGGTGACGATAAAGATAGAGCGCTTCAAAAATCTGATAAATCCTGGACTTACTTTGCAAGTGATGTGGCCTATCACGATAATAAATTAGATAGAAATTACGATACACTTATTAATATATTAGGAGCTGACCATGCTGGTTATATTAAAAGGATAACTGCTGTCGTTGAAGCGTTGTCTGGAGATAAAAAAAAATTAATTTGCAAGGTAAGCCAACTCGTTAAACTAATTAAAGATGGAAAACCTTTCAAAATGTCGAAAAGAAAAGGTGACTATATAACAGTTGAAGACTTGATTTCTGAAGTTGGTAGAGATGCTACTAGATTTATTATGCTTAACAGAAGTAGCGATGTAGAGTTAGATTTTGACTTTACAAAAGTTAAAGAAAAATCAAAAGATAATCCTCTTTATTATGTTCAGTATTGTTATGCTAGAATATCATCTGTTTTTAGACATGTGGATCTTAATATAGGAAATGATTTAGATATAAAAGATTACGAATTTGAATATACTGAAGATGAAATCAGGATATTAAAAAAAATAGCTGAATGGCCCAAGTGTATTGAAGCTGCAAGCTTAAGACTTGAACCCCACAGGATACCTGTTTATCTTTATGAGCTATCATCAGAATTCCATTCTTATTGGAATATGGGTAAAGATGATCCATCAAAAAGATTTATTAATGAACAAAAGAAAATACCAAATGATAAGTTAGTTTTTTTAAAAGTTATATCTAATGTTATCAAATCTGGAATGGATATTGTTGGAGTGGAAACTCCGCAAAAAATGTAATGTTAAAAGAACTTAAATATCTTTTATTTTTGATTGTTATAGTTTTATTTTTTTTTCTATCTTTAAAATACTACTTTTCAAATGAAAATAAAAAAAATTCATATAGATCTTTAAAAAATATTGAAGATAAAACTGAAAATTATTCTCGTAATCTTATTTTACTTAATAGTGATACTGTTAATATCGTAGAATATGTTGAAAAAAGCATAGATAAAAACAAAAAGAATTACAATTTTTGGAAATTAATAAATAATGATGGTTGATCGTAAAAGTTTTATAGTTGGTTTAAAATCAACTAAATTATTGATTAAAGAAAAAAAATTTCTAATTAAACATAAGCCCTGGGGAATAATACTTTTTTCACGAAATATTAAAAATATTACACAAGTAAAAAAATTAACAGATGAAATTAGAAAAATATTTAATGATAAAAAATATCCTATTTTAATTGACCAAGAGGGTGGCAGAGTAAATAGATTAAGAAAATTTTTTAATGCAGATAAGTTTACAGGAGAATTTTTTGGTAATCTTTATATAAAGGATAAAAAAAAATTTTATACTGAGTATAAAAAATTTATTTATAAAACAGCTTCATTATTAAAAACTGTAGGCATAAATATTAATACTCTACCTGTTCTTGACGTAAGATCAAAAGGGTCAAGCTCAATAATTGCTGACAGGGCATTTTCAAGTAATGCAAAGATTGTTTCCCAAATTGGTGATATTTGTATCAAAGAATTGCATAATAATAAAATTGCTGCTGTAATAAAGCATATTCCAGGTCACGGTTTGGCTAAAGTCGATAGTCATAAAAAAACTCCTACAATCAACAAGGAATCAAGATATCTAAATATTAATGATTTTATGGCATTCAAAAATAAAAATAGTTTGTTTGCAATGACAGCGCATCTTATTTATAAAAAAATTGATAAAGTTAATACAGCAACACATTCGAAGAAAATTATAAAATTAATAAGAAACCAAATTAAATTTCAAAATATTTTGATGTCTGATGATATATCAATGAAGAGTTTAAAAGGCTCTATAGCAATTAATACAAAAAAATCCTTTAGCGCTGGTTGCGATCTAGTTCTTCATTGTAATGGAAATTTAAAAGAAATGAATGATGTGGCTCTTTATTCACCGATTATAAGTAAGTTTATTATTAAAAAAACATCACAATTTTATAAGATTATAAGTTAATATTTAATATGTCTGACACTGATTCTAAAAACTTTAATGTTGATCTTGATAATTATAATGGCCCGCTTGATGTTTTATTAGATTTAGCAAAAGCTCAAAAGGTTAACCTTGAAGATATTTCTATAACATTACTAGCTGATCAATTTCATAATTATATTACTACCGAAAAAAATCTTAATCTAGAATCTGCTTCAGAATATTTATTGATGGCTACCTGGTTAACTTATCTTAAATCAAAACTTTTGTTGCCGGGAAATCCTGAAGAAGAATTTAAAGTTTTAGAAGTTGCTGAAAAATTAAAATTACAATTAAAAAAATTAGAGTTGATTAGATTACTTTCTGACCAAATGTTAAAAAGAAAAAGACTTGGAAGAGAAATAAGAGTTAGAGGAATTAAAGGAAATATACGATCTATATATAGTACTGAATATAAACTAAATCTTTACGAACTATTAAAATCTTATTCCTCAATTATTATGACTAAAGATTTTCAGAGGATGAATATTCCTAAACTTCCAGTTTTTACCACTGAAGATGGCATCAAAAGAATAAAAGAATTCTTTGGTAAGTTAATTGATTGGAGAAATATTAATGAATTAATACCATCCTCATTTAAGAATGGCTCAAAATATAAAAGTACTGGTAAAGCGGGAATTTTTGCTGGTTCCTTAGAGCTGGTTAAAGAGGGCAATCTAACTATAAAGCAAGAAAACTTATTTGATGATATTTATATTAAAGAACTAAAATGACTAAAATAAAAAAAAAAACAAAAGATAATATAGTTACTTTCCCTTCAAAAATGAATGATGGCGAAAGAGAAGTTGAGGCAATAATTTTTGCTGCTGCCGAACCGTTAGATATCGACACCATTGAATCTAAAATTTCAAAAAAAATTGATGTTTTAAAATCATTAGAAAAACTTCAAAAAGAATACTCATCAAGAGGAATTAATTTAGTTTGTATTTCTAAGAGATGGTCTTTTAGAACCTCTGAAAATTTATCAAACCTTATGTCTCAAGAAAAAACTGTAGAAAAAAAACTATCTAGAGCTGCGGTTGAAACATTAGCTATAATTGTTTATCACCAACCTGTTACTAGAGCTGAAATAGAAGAAATAAGAGGTGTTGCTTTTGGTACAAATACACTTGATATTTTAATGGAGCTCAATTGGGTAAAACCACAAGGGCGTAAAGATGTCCCGGGTAAACCAATTCAGTACGGAACCACTAATGATTTCTTAAGTCATTTTAGTCTTCAGAAGTTGTCAGATTTACCTACAGTTGATGAATTGGGATCTGCCGGACTGATTGATAGTTCAAACATAGATAATGCAATATTTGGTACAGGTAAATTTTACAAAGAAAAACAAGAAGAAAAAAAAGAAGACATCTATGAAAATATAGATGAAATGTTAGGTGGAACGCTAAGTCCTGATGAAGAAAAATAAAAAGTTACTTTAAAGTTAAATCTAAAAAGGGTATAAAATTATATGAGTATAGGAATTTGGCAAATAGCAATAGTTGTTATCTTAGTTGTCCTTCTATTCGGTAGAGGTAAAATCTCTAGTTTAATGGGTGATGTAGCTAAAGGTATTAAAAGTTTTAAAAAAGGCATGGCTACAGACATCACAGATGAGCCAGAGCCTAAAAATGTTTCTGAAAATAATCAAGACAGCAAAGATAAAGAATAAATCAAATGCCTACTATTGGCTGGTTTGAGATTTTACTCGTAGTAGCTGTAGCAATCATCGTTATTGGACCCAAAGATTTCCCACATATGTTAAAAAAAGTTGGTTCATGGATTGGAACGACAAAAAGATATATTAGCAATATACAAAGTGAGGTAGCTGACCTTGATATTGGTTCTAATGATATAGAAAAACCACCAGAAGATGAAAAAAAAGATGACAAAATCTGAAAATGAAGGTGGCTTTGTAAGTCATTTAACAGAACTTAGAAAAAGATTAATTCATTCGTTTATTTTTTTATTCATATTTTTTATTGGATGTTATTTTTTTTCAGAACATCTCTATGGTTTTTTAGTCGAGCCTTTTGCTAAAGCAGTAAATGAAAGTGGTACCGATAGAAGGTTAATTTTTACAGCTCTACAAGAAACGTTCCTAACATACTTGAAGGTTTCTTTTTTTGCAGCATTCTTTGTTACTTGTCCTTTCATATTAGTGCAAATTTGGAAGTTTATTGCACCAGGGCTCTATAAACATGAAAAAATTGCAATTGTTCCTTATCTAGTTTTAACGCCTATATTATTTTTTCTAGGAGGGATGCTTGTTTATTATTTAATAATGCCACTAGCGATAAAGTTTTTTCTCTCTTTTGAAAGCACAGGGGCCTCTACAGGGTTACCCATCCAATTAGAAGCAAAAGTTAGTGAATATCTTTCACTTGTAATGAAATTAATTTTTGCATTTGGTATAAGTTTTCAGCTACCAGTTGTTCTTAGTTTGTTAGCTAGAGTTGGCATTGTTAATGCTAAATTTCTTAGAGAAAAAAGAAAATATGTCGTTGTAATGATTTTTGCAGCAGCCGCACTATTAACACCGCCTGATCCTATAACTCAAATTGGACTAGCAATACCATTATTGATTTTATATGAATTATCTATATTTTCTGTAAACATTATTGATAAGAAAAATAAAAAAAATGCATAATATAAAAGAAATTAGAAATGATATTGAGGCTTTTAAAAAAGCTTTGAATAAAAGATTCCTAGATATAGATGTGGATAAGATTTTATCATTGGATGAGAATAATAGAGAATACATCCAACAAAGAGAATTACTTGAAAAAGAAAAAAAAGGTATCTCAAAATCTAAAGATCAGTCTCTTTTTGAAAAATCTAAAAAAATTTCTTCTGAAATTGATAATATTAGTAAATTACAATCTAGTGTTAAAAGTGAATTAGAGGCTATTTTGTCCTCAATACCAAACATACCTCATTTTGACGTTCCTACAGGTAAAGATGAAAACTCAAATGTAGAAATTTCTAAATCAGGAACATTACCTAATTTTGCATTTAAACCTAAATCTCATTATGAATTAGGTGAAAACTTAAACATGCTTGATTTTGATTTAGCTACAAAAACTACTGGCTCTAGGTTTGTTTTTGTAAAAGATAAATTGGCCTTGTTGGAAAGAGCTTTATCAAATTTTATGCTTGATACACATGTGAACACCAATGGTTATGAAGAGATATCACCGCCACTAATTGCAACAGATGACACTATGTATGGTACAGGACAATTACCTAAATTTGATAATGATCAGTTTGAACTTAAATTAGATGATTCTAGTGATAGAAAATTTTTAATTCCAACTGCTGAAGTTATTTTAACCAATATTGTAAAAGACCAAATTATTGATAAAAAAAAACTTCCTATGCGAATGGTTGCTTCAACTCCATGTTTTAGAAAAGAAGCAGGAAGTTATGGTAAAGATACAAAAGGCATGATTAGACAGCACCAATTTTACAAAGTTGAAATGGTAAGTATTGTTGAGCTTGATAAGTGTTTACCAGAACTCGATAGAATGACTGATTGTGCAACTAAAATTTTAGATTTACTAAAACTTCCATATAGAAAAATAGTTTTGTGCACTGGTGATATGGGTTTTAGTGCTGAAAAAACTTTTGATATTGAGGTGTGGCTTCCTTCAGAAGATAAATATAGAGAAATTTCAAGTTGCTCTTCATGTGGATCGTTTCAAGCTAGAAGAATGAAAGCCAGATATAAAAACGACAAAAAAGAAATAGTTCTTGTTGGAACCTTAAATGGCAGTGGTTTAGCTGTTGGTAGAACTATGGTTGCTATATTAGAAAACTACCAGCAAGAAGATGGCTCTATCATTGTACCTGAGGTTTTAAAGCCTTACATGAATAATATTGAGAAAATCATTAAGATTTAAAGTTGTTTTAATTTAATAGATGTTGTAAGTATTCACTTTAATTAAGGAGAATTATGGATTCAGGAATAGGACAATTTATACCACTAATTTTAATATTTGTTATTTTTTACTTTTTTTTAATAAGACCTCAACAAAAGAAAGTTAAAGAGCATAAAGCCATGGTAGAAAACTTATCAAGAGGCGACAAGGTTGTAACTTCTGCTGGTATTATTGGTACAGTTGAAAGAATTATTGATAATGAAAAAATTGAAGTTCAAATTGCTGATAACGTTAAAGTCGAAATTATCAAATCTACTGGTATCCAAGGATTACTTAATGCTCCAGAAGTAAAAAAATAACATCAAACTAAAGTGTTATACTTTTCTAAATTAAGAATTACTTTAATTTCATTAGTAGCACTTTTTTTTATTTATTTTGCATTATCAAACTTTCAAGATCCTGAAAATAGTCTTATATCAAAAAGAATAAACCTTGGCCTTGACTTGCAGGGAGGCTCTTATTTATTACTTGAAATAGATAATGAACCTGTTGAAATACAAAAACTACAAAATACCACCACTGTTATAAGAAATTTTCTAAAGAGTAAGAAAATTAATTTTAATGATTTAAGAATACAAAATAAAACAATTGTGTTTACTGTCCCTATAATGGATGTTGATTCAGTTGAAGCTTTTTTTCTTGATAAGGAGAGTGAGATTAACCCTTATTACAACCAGTATAAATCACATCAATTTGAAGTAATAATAGATGATAGCAAATTTACACTATCACTTTCTAAATATGGACTTATTGAAATTAAAACATCATCACAAGATCAAGCTCTAGAAATCGTTAGAAGAAGAGTTGATGAGGTTGGGACAAATGAACCAAATATAATAAAAAGAGGTAATAATAGAATTCTTGTAGAACTTCCTGGTTTGGATGATCCAATGAGAATAAAATCTCTACTAGGTAAAACCGCAAACCTAACTTTTAGATTTGTTACTCAAAATAAGAGCGACACTTTTGGCACAGAAATGCTTCAATTTGAAGATGGTATGAGTGAAGCGATGGTTAGTAAAAGAATAATTGTAAATGGTGAAAACCTACTAGACGCTCAACCACAAATGAATAACCAGACAAATGAAACAGTGGTATCATTTACTCTTGATAGAGTGGGGGCTAAAAGATTTGGTAAAGCAACTAGCACAGGAGTTGGTAAACAGTTAGCAATTGTTTTAGATGGAAAAATTGTTAGTGCACCAGTGATTAGAGACACAATAGCTAGTGGAAATGGTCAAATTAGTGGTGGCTTTACATTTCAATCAGCAACAGATTTAGCTTTATTACTTAGATCTGGGGCATTGCCTGCACCACTAAATATAATTGAAGAAAGAACTGTAGGACCTGATCTTGGGCAGGACTCGATCAATGCTGGTGTTATTGCTTTGATAATAGGTTTTTTATTGGTAATTATTTTTATGTTTTTTAAATATAAAATATTTGGCTTGATAGCTAATGTAACACTTTTAGTTAACCTATTCTTTTTGGTAGGTATTCTGACATTATTCGGAGCAACATTAACATTGCCAGGTATAGCAGGTATTATTTTAACTGTTGGTATGGCAGTTGATGCGAATGTATTAATTTTTGAAAGAATTAAAGAAGAGTGTAAAAAAGAAAAAAATAATATAATAGCTTTTGATACTGGTTATGTTAAATCAAAAACTGCAATTATAGATGCAAATATAACAACACTAATTGCAGCTATCATTTTATTTATTATGGGCTCTGGACCAGTTAAAGGTTTTTCAGTGACTTTAGCAGTTGGAATTTTTACAACATTATTTTCAGTATACTTTATTGCACGTATGCTTACTGGACTCTATGTGGTGAGGAATAAAGAGAAAGATAAATTAATATAAATGATCAATTTTAATAAATTTTACAAAATGTTTAATCTTATTTCATTTGGTCTAGTTATAATATCTATTCTTTTGTTGTTTTTTAAAGGTCTCAATTTTGGAGTAGACTTTAAAGGTGGAACTTTAATTGAGTTAAGAGCTAATGATAAAAGTATTAATGTTACGTCTTTAAGACAATCTTTTAGTAAAATGGATTTAGGTGATTTTAATATTAAAAAATTTGGTAATGAAAATGATTTTCTAATTAAAATTGAGAAAAAAGATACAAGTGCTAATGCAATTGAGATTATTAAAAAAGATCTAATATCTTCAATAGGTGCTTCTTTTAATTTTAGAAGGGTAGAAAATGTTGGTCCAAAAGTTAGTGCTGAATTGTTAAAATCTGGTGTTATCGCTATTGCACTATCTTTGGCTGCTATGTTATTTTACATATGGATAAGATTTGAATGGCAATTTAGCTTAGGTGCTATTTTAGCTTTGTTTCATGATGTCATTATAACATTAGGTCTTTTTTCATTATTTAGTTTAGAAATAAATCTATCAATAGTTGCTGCTGTTTTAACTATAGTTGGTTATTCAATGAACGATACTGTTGTAATTTATGACAGAGTTAGAGAAAATTTAAGAAAGTTTTCTGACATCAAAATTTATGAACTTACAAATATCTCAATCAATGAAACACTTTCTAGAACTATAATAACATCCATTACTACACTGCTTGCCTTAGTTTCAATTTATTTATTTGGTGGAGAGATATTAAAAGGTTTTTCTTTAGCTATGATAATGGGTGTTGTATTTGGAACTTATTCTTCAATTTATATAGCTAATCCGATACTTGTGAAACTTAGAGTTTCACAAAAAACAATACTAAAAGAAGATACCGAGTAGATTTAATAAAGATTTTGAGCTGCTACCATTGAAAGTAACATTGGTAACGATAAAAGAGTGTTTGTTCTTGAAAACAACATTGCTGTTCTTGCTGATTTTGCTTTAACATCAGGTTCACACTCAACCATACCTAGTGCTCTTTTTTGATTTGGCCAAATTATAAACCAAACATTGAAAGCCATGTATAAACCAAGCCACATCCCAATGCCAATAGCCGTACTTTTTCCACCACCACCTAAAGTCATGGCATCATGTAAATAACCATTTAAATGAGCTAAAATTAATCCAGATAATATTGTTAGTAAAGCTGCCCATCTAAAATAAAACAAAGCTGCTGGGGCAATAACTTTACCAATAGCAGGTTTTTGCTCATCAGGGATTTTAGGCATGTTGGGAATTTGAACAAAGTTAAAATACCAAAGTAAACCAATCCACATGATTGCAACAGTTACATGAATCAATCTAGTTAACCAACTCCAAAAAATTGTATCAAAATCAAATCCACCATTACCATAAAATAATCCCAAAAAAAGAATTACCGCTAAACCTAACGATGCATGAATTGTCTTAGGAAGTGATGATAGTAAATTACCCATATATAGAATCACTTATACACTAATTGTCTAAATCTTTAACTTCTTTTTAAATTTATCTTCCAACATGGGTTTTAAGAATTCTCCAGTATAACTACCCTTTATCTTGATAATATCTTCAGGCTTTCCTTCTGCGATAA